>RFVC01000231.1 GCA_009922595.1 Gammaproteobacteria bacterium
CATATCAGTCGGGGTTAATCGGTTCGGGCTTAAACTTTGCCCATTTTCAGTGTTTCGCATAGTGCTCAGAAACCCCTTAAATTACAGGCTTAAAATGTTTCCAGTGCTCTCAATGCGAAAAAATGCCGGGAATTTATGCACAAATCTGAACCCGTTGCTCGAAAGCCTGAAAAAATAGGGGTTTCATAAAGACCCGGCAAACACATAACGTAACTAATTGAAATATATGACTATTTAATTGATTAAAAAGTAGGCAATTTGTAGTCAACTGCGATAATTCGGGCACTGCAAACTTTTTTGCAGGTTTTATCCCAAGACTTATCCACAAAATCTGTGGAAAAAATTGCCGGCAGGCGAGACCTCGCCCGGCAGAACAAGCAGTATCGCGATTCGACCTGCGGATGATATACTTTTCAGAGCACGAATCAGTGCGTCCTGGGCTGTTCAGAGACCTTGAATGATCGAAATCAACGATAATATCCCTTTCCTCTGGCGCCTTCGTGTCCAGGATGACAGCGAGGGATTCTGCATTGTGTCCATGGTCGTTCCCTTCAGTACCGGCGATAAACACCTGGAACACACCATCGAAACCGATATCGTCAGCCTCACCGCTGACTACAGCGACAGTGAGGAAGACGAGATCCTGGAATGGAACGAGGATGACATCAGCCTGTTCCTGAAACTGATTGCCAACAGCCCCTTGGGCCAGTCGCTGGTTCCCGGCGGCACAATCAAGGTCGACCTGAACGATCCGGATACCATCGAGATCGTCAATATCGTCGCAGCAGCCGGCTTCGGCCTGGCCCAGACTGGCGACAACTACCTGCTTACCTCCGACCATTCACAGATGAATTTCCAGTGTGATATCGGCTCCCAGATTTCATTGAGCACTGTCAACGGCTACAAGCGCGGCGTGGTGGTGGATATGGACGAGGAACACGTCGTATGCGTCATGCTGGAAAGCATAGAACAAGTGTCTTCCCAGCAGGACGAGGAAATATTTCCCCATGACGTGCTGCTCGTGAAACGTCACCAGGTGCTCGATCCCCTGTATACCCGGACCGAACCAGGCCAAACGGATGTGCTGCATTAGCTGTTCAGCAATGCAGTCAGCCGTGCTTTCTCTTTTCCTCCACACAAACCATTAAGAAAACATGAGCCAGTTTGACGCTGAAGTAGACAGGCGCCGTACGTTCGCCATTATTTCCCACCCGGATGCCGGTAAGACGACAATCACCGAGAAGCTGCTGCTATGGGGCA
>RFVC01000232.1 GCA_009922595.1 Gammaproteobacteria bacterium
GCCAACATGGCGTTTGCGGCATATTTGGTCATCTCCGCGGACTTGATGTCCATGAAGATCACCGGATGGCCGTTCAAGGTGAACGGACGGTAGAGCTTGTCCAATGTTTTTTGCGCCTGCTCGCTATCTACACCCACCACAATGCGGTCGGGCTTCATGAAGTCTTCAATAGCTGCGCCTTCTTTCAAGAACTCAGGGTTGGAAGCCACGTCAAAGCCGAAGGAAACGCCGCGGGCGTCCAGGGTGGATGCTACAGCACCGCGTACCTTTTCAGCCGTGCCCACAGGAACGGTGGATTTAGTGATGACAACCAGGTAATCTTCCATGCATTGGCCGATGGATTTTGCTACGGCGAGCACGTATTGCAAATCAGCAGAGCCGTCCTCTCCCGGAGGCGTGCCCACAGCGATAAAGGCTGCTGCTGAACCCTTGATCCCTTCGGAAAGGTCGGTGGTAAAGTGCAATCGGCCCTTCTCAAAGTTGCGAAGGACGATGTCCTTCAAACCCGGTTCATAAATGGGAAGGATGCCATTTTTCAGGCCGTCTATTTTCTTATGGTCAATATCAACGCAGCTTACCTCGATGCCCACATCCGCCAAACAGGCGCCGGTCACCAAGCCTACGTATCCAGTTCCAATGACTGTAATCTTCATTCGTTTGCTTTTCGCTTAGGTCGTTGTAAGAACGATTTCAATGCCCTAAAATTACATTATTACGAACGACTTATTGCCCTTACCTTGCACTTAAAGCCCACTGTATCTATGAATCCATTGCGTTTTTCGCTTTTTGTAGCCCTAATGTTGCTGTCAGCAAAAACCCCAGTCTAATCTCGACGTACCGATCAAAAAAAAGCCCGCAATATGCGGGCTTCTTTCATTTGGCGATGTCTTGGCAAGAACAACACAGTGTTCCCCCTAGGCCGCCATCACCATGCTGGCTGTCTTACAAGGATCCAGAGACCGTCCAGCCCGCCCACCAGGGGTCAGAACCGTCAGGGTTTACTGCACCAATGTAATCGGTCGAATCCAGATAATCGCCATCTGCCACCGACTCTGGGTATGCGCCGTTGATCGCCTCCCAATCCAGCGGAGCAAGGCCTGAAGCTTCGGGCGCCTGCGAGCTGAGCAGCGCGTCCAGTGCCGCGTCAGTCTCAACACAGACCATGGTCAAGTCATCAGTCAGTGGCACACGAGTCTTTTTCAAAACAAACTCCTGATGTCTCTACATTTCAACTTGATCCAGGTAAACTCCACTGGATCC
>RFVC01000233.1 GCA_009922595.1 Gammaproteobacteria bacterium
AGCAACAGTCTGCGCCCCTTCGCCAACAGCTTTAACAGCCTCGCCAGCAGCATTCACGGCAGCTGAGGTATCCTTTGCGACTCCTTCGGCAACTGTTTTTGCTGCAGCATTGACTTCCTCAACTGCTGCTTCAACACCTTTAGCGGTCTCTTTCGCGGCAGAGTTAACTTCTTTCACACCGGCGGCTGCTCCCTCGGCAACTTTTTCAGCAGCTTTATTTGCCTCTTTCGCCACAGCCTCTGTGGCTTCAGCAGTCTTTTCGACGGCTTTCTGAGTATCTTTCTTGGCCTCTTCACATGCTGCAAGAGCAAGGCATGCAGCGATGGAGGTGATGATTGGGTAGTTAAATTTCATAGGGTATTATCTAACTAGCTATTGCCTCATGAAGCAATCTGAAATGACTCACGGCACTTAGGGTCTTATCCCTACCAGAATAGACCGTTAATTGTTGACAGCCACCACTTCAGTTACTGTTTCGTCCTCCAACGCAGCAAGAGCGGCGGCGGATTTATCGGCATACCACTTCTCGTATTCCTCCACAGGGAGGATGCGAATTTTGGCTTTCATGTTGTAGTGGCCGGTCCCGCAAAGTTGGCTGCATGCGATCTCCAATTCACCAGTCTGGGTTGTGGTGAAATGGACCCACTTGATCGTGCGTCCGGGCACTGCATCCTGATAAAGTCGGAATGCAGGCACGTAGAAGGAGTGGATCACATCGCGGGACCGCAGGAGAACGTGCACAGTCTTGCCGACAGGTATAACCAACTCGGTCGAGGTGAAATCATCCTTCCCGGCGGGATCTGCTGGATCCACACCGTATTTGTTTTCCAACGTCATGAGCTCAATGTCGCTTTTGCCAAGCTGCCTGTCGGCACCAGCGTAGCGGAGATCCCAACCGAACTGGTAGGAAACAATGTCCACCGTGATCGCATCCGGCGGGATTTCCCCTTGAGTAAGATCATGCCAGACACGATTGCCCCAGATGGCAAGAGTCAGGAAGATCGCCGTAGGGATGATGGTCCACCAGAATTCCAATGTATTATTCCCGTGGCTGTAGTGGGCTTTGTGACCCGGACGGCGGCGATACTTTACAAGATAGACGATGTAAACCGTCTGCGTGGCAACAAATACAGCGAGGGTCAGCCAGAAGATGAAATTGATAAGGATGAAGAAAGTGACCAAAAAATACTACCCGAAGTTAAAATTAATGAAAAATTAGAAAATCCTAAATTTAATACTGAGCAACATTTTACTGAGCC
>RFVC01000234.1 GCA_009922595.1 Gammaproteobacteria bacterium
CGGAACCTACACTTCCGCATACCAACACTGGGACGGCTACCCAGGTGGCTTAGGCTACAAACTGGTCGAACACTGGGACAACCCCGCAATGGTGCGTAAAGCAATTGAGCTAGGTGACGCATCCAGTTGGGGTACGCACATTGGCACGAAGGTGAATTTCGATGCACGTGATACACACGGCAGCCAAAACATCTACTACACAAGGGACCGCGGCGAACACGCACCCTGTCACCGAGGGGAGACACTAGACGAGCTGCTTACTGCAGAGAGCTGGGAAGAATACATCTACGTGATGAAGCAGGACGGCGAGTGGTACTACACACCAGTAGGTGGTTCCGAACTACTGCCACTGGCTACTAGGGCTATCGCAGACCATGTGGACATCCTAAAGAATGTTCTGCAGATGCGTAAGAGCAGGGAGGCGGCTTAATGTATATCGTAAGGAATGAGTACAGCCACGAGATTGTGTGCGTGGCTAGCAGGCGAGAGGATGTAGAGTGCTACACTTCTCCGGATGTTAACGGCGTGAGCTATACTATCGAACAGATAGGACAGGACGAAAAGAATACTGTACAAACATACAGTGAAAATCACTGTACAGATATACAGTGAAATTTTTTTCCAAAAATGGCAATTTAGGGGTTGACAGACCCCAGACCAGACCATATACTAGTAGAGTAATTTAAGAAAACGCCTAAGGAGGGCAAACGATATGGCAACTTCAAAAACTTTTTCAGTAGCAGGCACCAGCTCATTAAATGGTGTGACTAAGGTGCGTTTCGCTAACGATTTCGTTGGTCGATTCAAAATCCTTGCAAAGAACGGACATGAGGACATCAACCTCATTGAACTAGGTGGTGAGTATACTAAGGCAGAGATTTGCCAGGTGCTCATGCAACACGAGGCGTTCCAGGACGAAGCGGCGCAGACTGCGATCACCGACTTCGTTGTTAGGAACTGCAAGTCTATGGCAGCCCCTGTAGTGGAGGCAGAAGAAACCGAAGAGGTTACTGCTTCGTAGGGCTTGCCTGTCCGGGCGCCACTCAATTCACACGGGGTGGTGGCTGTTTGAGAGCGGTGGGGCTCGACAGCGACTTTTAATTTCAAGAGGTGCGGTCATGCACACAGACATTTCGAATAACAAGAGGAGAGACCGGTACCGCAAGTGGTTGCGTAAGAATGCCCTGGTGGTGAAATTGGTAGACACAAGGGACTTAAAATCCCTCGGCGGAAACGCTGTGCCGGTTCAAGTCCGGCC
>RFVC01000235.1 GCA_009922595.1 Gammaproteobacteria bacterium
ATGATCGACAAGTGGCGCTGGCAGGTTTTCAACGGGGAAGTCAGCCCCGATGAATACAACCAGGCCTGGTGGGCGCTGCGGCAGCAGTACCAGGGAGTGATGGCACCCATCGAGCGCAGCGAGGACTATTTCGACCCGGGCGCCAAGTACCACATTCCGGGCAACACGCCCTACATGCGCTACTTCCTGGCCTATATACAGCAATTCCAGTTCCACCGCGCCTTGTGTGACGCGGCGGGTTATGACGGCCCCCTGCATCGCTGCAGCATCTATGGCAGCAAGGAAGCCGGCGCCAGACTCAACGCCATGCTGGAAATGGGCTCAAGCCGTCCCTGGCAGGACGCCATGGAAGCCATGACAGGACAACGCGAACTGGATGCCTCGGCGATCATCGATTACTTCGCGCCGCTGAAGGAATGGCTGGACGAGCAGAACCGGTTCCGGCAATGCGGTTGGTGATGTAGGCACTGGAATTGACATGCTGGCTTTCAGGCAGCGGAGCTGTTAAATGACCAGGCAAAGAAAAAGGGCAACAAAAACGTTGCCTTTTTTTATGTCTGCTATCGGCCAGGAACAGACTCTCAAGTAAAAGACTAGCCTTTTACATCAATGCCACTACTTCAGGAATTCAGAAGAAGTGGGCAATATTTGATGCTTAAACAGAGATAGCTAGATTGAGCGAGCCACTTCACCTTCTGCAATCACATCTAGAGTCAGACCAAATTGCTCAACCATCGGTTTAACTAGCTTTTGAACCAATGGAACAGCAGCTTCGGCAGCTAGTTTGTCATGATATGTACTAACCAATAGACATTTATCAGGGTCAGTTTCAACCATTTGATGTCCCACATGGAATTCGCTGGACTGAATTGCGGGCGTCATCACAGAGTCATAATGCTCTTACATTTTAGCTGCGTTATCAGGATTACAACCGAGTCGATATACTTTTGCATACATATTCATGCTTCCTAGTGACTAAAGATGAGGGTTTCAGCTAAAAAGTAAAAGAGTATCAAATCAATACAACTTAGATTTTTTTTTGGATTAACGAACTATTTTTTTATCGATCGCAGCGCAACACTTAATTATTTAGCCTCTGCTTTGGGTTGTTAGCGGCCATCTTTGGTGTGAACAGTCAATTCATCAACACTCCAGGATGATATGCCCTACGCCAGTACTCGATGCCGGCACATGCATGAAGCGGTAGACCTCCTTCACGCTGTCACCCAGCGCCCCGCGCATCACCAGCCACATCA
>RFVC01000236.1 GCA_009922595.1 Gammaproteobacteria bacterium
CGGAGACTTCAGGCAGCCTTTTATGAATGACTGTCGTAACGCAGGAAGCTGCTGGTAGCTATCCTGGTCCAGCTCCCCTGACCAGGGAGCCGCAGCCAATATCTTATCTAACTGTTTTTTCTTCTGACCTTCAGGAGTAAGCATTTCATTTTCTGGAATAAGGTTCTCTCTTGAAACGTGTATTTCCGGCGTGTGGTCAGGCAGATGTGATTCACTAAGGGATCTGCTCTCATCTGATTTCCTCCACTTCACTGAATGTTATTTTGTTTTTTCTGATGGTTTTGTAACGCCTGTTGAAGAAATAGATTATGAGAGCCAGGATCTGGTTCTTGCCTCTCTCTCTGGGATGACGCAAAGCCAGTTTCTGCAGGCTGCCAGCCATAGTGTGCTGCGCTGTTCCTCTTTGCAGGCCTATGCCCTCTGCGACTTCTTCAACAAAGGCTTTGTAGATATTTAGGTGACCGAAATCCCAGGCTCGCAATGCTGCTGCACCAACAGCACTTTTGTTGAGCACCGCACCACAGTTTCGCCTGTTTGTCCTTTGCGCGAAGCTGACAATGTCATTTATGAGTTCACCATGCTGCTCATACATCAGAGCCACATAATCATTTTTCTCGCTGCGTGCTGTTCGCTTGTTAGCCTGTCCGCCATAAGTCACTGCATAGCTGGTCAGGCCTCCATCTCTGAGGTCCTTGTACAGCATCAATGTGGAAGCCATCTGCTTGGTGTTTGATGTGTCTACAGAGGCGGGCGAAAAGGCGGTTGAATTTCATTTGTCGTTATCGCCGTTTCGCCAGGTTGTGAAAGACTATTGGGCCATTTGCGAAAGCTATTATGACGCCGTCAAAAACATGCCCCCCAGTCAGATCGAAACAATCGACATGGCACGCCGTGGCATTCACAACGAAGGTGCGCGTGTTCTTTCAGAACGCCTAGAGGGCAAGGCGGACATCGACAATGACACCGCACGCCGTCTGTTCACGTTGATCTGCGTTTTGCATTTCGGGGGCTAGGCATGGGGCAGGACCTTCCACAGTCGGTCCTTTTTTGCTGCGATCATAATGCAGTGCGTTCGCCAATGGCCGAAGGCATTATGAAGAAATTCTATGGCACGGGCACATATGTTCAGTCGGTTGGTGTCATCAATGATCTGGAAATAGACGGATTTGCGATCGCCACCTGCGAAGAAATCGGTGTCGAATTGTCACGTCACCGTTCGCGCAGTTTTGA
>RFVC01000237.1 GCA_009922595.1 Gammaproteobacteria bacterium
ACTGCGAGAAAGAAGGCAGAACATGCTAGGGCTTTAATTGAATCCGATATTGACCCAATAAATGAAAAGAAACGACTGAAAAATGAGTATGCAAAATCATTAAACACAATAGGTATGATTGCTTCGCTTGCATATGAAGCAAAGAAGGCAGAGCTTGAGGCCCATATTCGTGATCTGGCTGACCAGCGCTGCGACCGTCCGGTGATGATCTGAGGCTGGCTGAGAAAGAGGCGCCCTTTTCAGGGCACCTCTTGATAAAGTGTCCTAAATGGGCAGGTTATTTTGCCGGGTTCATGGTGAACATAAAGATTTGTCCACCGGCATCGCCGCCCTGTTCTTCAACTGCGCCGCTGGATTCCGGGCGTGCCTGAACAACCCCGATATAGGTTTGGTCGGCGGTGGCGATTTGCGAGCGGATATCCTGACGGGCAGACCCTTTCAGCTCTTCTACGCTGTAGAAGGAGCCATCAGCCTTTTTGGCAATCAGGGCTGTTACCGGCCAAGAACCGGAAAACTCAGTCGTGCCTGGCTTGCTGAAGGCTCCGCCAAGAGCAGACACGCCAGCCTCATAACGCGAGCTGAATTTACCGCCGGAAAGCGCCAGCAAATGCGCATCCACAACATTCATCTCACCGTCAATGGTCAGAACATATTTACGCTCACCAAAATCATTGCCAGAATCTTCGTCAACAATCAGGTAATCGCCGTCTTTTGTCTTAGCCCAATACAGGCCATCAGGCGCGACCATTTTGGCAACGCCAGCTTCCATATGGATTGAGGCATCGCCATCCTTGGTCTTGCCTTCACCGCCCAGCTTCAGGGTCAGGGCCCCGTCCACCGCTGCGACTGAACGCTTTACAGACACATCCAGATGGGCTGGCAAATCGCCCTTTGCATTCGCCAGAGCCTGACCCAGATTGCCCAGATCGAATGCCAGCAAGCCGCCTTCGTCTGTCATATTCTGGAAGTAGCGCGCGGCCCCGGATGGGTCGGCAGCCGGATGTTCTGTCTTGGTGTCGCCATTGAAGAAAGCATAACCGGCCGGCTGCTCCTCTTCTGATTCCCACAGCATCATTTCAGTGTCCTGAACAGCCACCGGCTTGTCAAACCCGGCCCACTGATAGGAAGTTGGGTAGAATGGATAGATTTTGCCTGTGTTGTCTTTTTCGTTGTTGAGGCGGGAATTAAAATCTCAAGAGATTCTTTCAAGGTATTCCTTAAAGATCATTG
>RFVC01000238.1 GCA_009922595.1 Gammaproteobacteria bacterium
GTAACCGCGGTGTAGAGCATTTCCATAAAAATTATTGTCCTGGTGTAAACATAGAGGGGCGCCGGTTAGGCGCCCCTAATTGCGTATTATTATCTTGGCTACTTGAGCTCTACGCCGAAACGTTTCTTCAGGTAGTCTTGGACCCATGCACGGGCCTCAGGTGAGATGCTAAGAGCCTCTCGTAACGACTTAGCTGCTCCTGTTCCGGTATAAACAGGGTACTTGCCAAGACGTTTCGCGGAAATCTTCTCAAAATCAGGACGGCTAGCAACTTTCTTGAAGGCGTCTTGGAAAGTTGTCACCACGTCCTCAGGTGTCCCTGCTGGCAAAAATGCAGCTTTCTGCATTGGGAAACCAGCGATGAAGAACGCCTTCCAGACTTCCCACTTGACGCCTGACGTTGAGCAGGTCCATGTTTTTTCACACACCTCTTTAAACGTTGGTAGATCTGGGAAGGTAGGGTCACGAACAATGTTCCCGTTCTCATCTAGTGCGCCCCAAGACATCATTGGAACAGCCTTACCGGCCTCAACTAATGGCATAGAGTTCTTCAAGTAAGCCGCTGACGTTTGGTAATCAATGTTGGCCTCACCTGACTCAAACATCTTGCGCCCGCCGCCTCGACCTTTAACACCCATCACGTGCTTCACGTCCATCCCAAGCATATCCCATGCAAGAGCCGGCACTAGATCAAGAGATGTGGCGCCTTGGTTTCCGTATATGAATTTCTTACTGCCACCAAGCTTGTTGGCAGAGCCATCAAAGAGTTTGCCGTCCTCAGCGTTCAGATAAGCAACACCACCAGTACCAGAGGCCATGACAGTGTTCCAATCGTTATATTCGTAACGAACTCTGGGATCGTTCAGTAGATATGGAAATTGTGTTGAGCCAGACGAGCCAAACATTACAGTCCCGTCACCGTTTGTTTGCCGCTGAAACCAGTTTGCGCCCTTAGTTGAGCCCGCGCCTGGCATGTATTTTACAACGACCGTTGGGTTGCCTGGCAGTGCCTCGCTTAGCAGCGGTGCGAAGAAGTTCGCCCACTTGGCGGAACCACCTGTTTCTGAGAACGGAATTGTCCATTCGACTGTTTTTCCAGACAGGTCAGCGGCTGATGCCATACCTGCAGTAAGGACTGATGCGCAGATGCCCACCGTAATTTTTTTTAGCAACATCGGAATTTACTCTCCTAGATTATTTTTATTAGGCGTCATTCATCGGCCTGATTTA
>RFVC01000239.1 GCA_009922595.1 Gammaproteobacteria bacterium
TCTTTCATTTTTCAGGCACAGCCAAAAAAATCCTGTAGCAGAGCACCGCATTAATTCTGTGGGCTTTGGAACCATCGCTGGCGTTCAACATTCATTGAACAGCTGGAAGGGATATTGGGCGCTTGAAGCGGTGAACGAAGAATTGGCACGCGAAAATGCTGCCCTTCGTGCCAGCATGAATGGCATTGCAGCGCCGGCGTTTCAAACTAACGAGCTCTATGAATATGTCCCGGCACAGGTTCTTGAATTCAGTTATAACAAGCGAAATAACTACATGCTCCTCAATGTAGGCACAGGTGATGGCATTCATCCAGGGATGGGTGTAATCTCTGCTCATGGATGGATCGGGACTGTCGTGGAGTCCAGCAAAAACTTCAGCTCTATCATTCCCTTACTTCACTCTAAAGGCAGCATTGGGGCACGGATTCCAGGCAAAGGACTGGGTGAACTGCGCTGGGAAGGCAGTGATTACCGCAGCGCTGAGCTTTTTGACGTTCAACGGGAACACCGCCCCATAGTGGGAGATACTGTATATAGTTATACTCGAGCCAGCGTTGCACCTCCTTTGATCACTGGCTTGGTAGAAAGTGCCCAACAAAATCCTGAGGACCTGACCTGGGTGGCAAAAGTCAAGCTAAGTCATGATTTTTCTAATATGACTTGGGTATATGTGTGCCGATTACGCCAGCAAACTTCGCTAGATTCACTAAACCTCCCTGCGCCATGAACACATTGAGACTCTTGTTGGCCTCCATTGGCGTAGTGCTGTTTCAGTGGGCGTTCTTGCAAGGCTTACCCTTGAGCCAATACGGCAATCCGTATATCTATGTTTGGGTGCTTATGCTCTTGCCTCAACCTGTGAGCCGCCAACGCCAGTTCCTTATTGCCTTCCTTTTAGGCAGCATTATGGACAGTTTTGAACAGAGCGGCGGTGCTCACAGCCTGGCTTGTCTAGCGCTCATTTCGGTGAAGCCTTCGCTAGAAAATGCCCTCCTCGGTTTTAGAAAACCGGAAGAAGATGAAGGATTGGCCGCCTTGCCGATGAGTGCGTTCGTCACTACTGCTGGGGTACTGGTTGTTTGGCACCATTTGGTCCTCTTTATCATGGAGAATTATGGCCTTCAGCATTTGGACACGGTGCTCATCCGTACCTTGTTTTCCTCCCTCATCACCTTGCTTCTACTCGTCATACTTCACGCCTTAACCGCGAGACGTTATGCGAAGAAATAA
>RFVC01000240.1 GCA_009922595.1 Gammaproteobacteria bacterium
TGCCATCCACTTCGCCTGCCTTTGCTTTCAGGAAAACTGTGTCTGATGGCCAGGGGCCGTCCACATTCACTTGTTTTGCCTGAAGCTTTTGAACAGACGGTGAAATAATATCAATTTCTTCGCGGCCGAAATTGCCATTATCTCCTGCATGAGGGTTCAGGGCAGCCACGGACAGTCTTGGTCTACTCATGCCAGAACGGCGCAGTGTTTTATCGATCAGATGGACGGCTTCTGAAATACGATGCTCGGTGATGTAGTCTGGAACCTCTTTCAGGGCGATGTGGCTGGATACTCGGCTGGTCCACAGGCCTTCCAGAGTATTAAGCTCAGAAATATAGGTCTCCACTCCCAAGAATTCTGCCATGTAATGCAGCTCGTCCTCATGCCCCAGTCCAGCTTCAATCAAGGCAGCTTTGTTAAACGGTCCAAAGGTTATCGCATCAATTATACCATCACGCGCCAGTTCTAATGCACAGTTAAGGTTTGACAAGGCAGACAGACCATTCGCCAAGGTGACCTCGGCAATGCTGACCTCTTCTTCAGCAATCGTCTGCCGGTCAAAATGCGCATAACCAGCCTTACTTACTTTCCAGTTGCCCTGAAGCGGTTTACAAGAGCACAGTTCAAAACTTACCCCCGCCTGGTCCATGCCTTGGGCAAACAGATGTCCGTCCCCAATTAACAGAATATCTGCCTTCTTCTGTGTTTGCCTATCTGCTAGGAGTTTTGCAATTAGCTCAGGGCCAATGCCGCCTGGGTCACCTGGAATGATGCCTATTTTTGGTTTGCTCACAGCTTATCCTCTTCATTTATTAGTGTAGAATTTTGATCTGTCTGAAAGGCAAATTTAATATTTTCAACTGCGCTGCGGACATGTCCGCGTAATTCAGCTGCTGTCCTTTCCTTGTCTCTTGCCATCAGGGCGTCAGTTATCTGCTGGTGCTGAGACAGTGTCTGCGCGCGCTTCAGGCGCATCCGTGACGATACAAAGCGCGCTCTGAATAGGCGTCTGTTGTATTGTGTGTGCGTTTCGATAAGAGGGGTATTCGCGCTGGCATAAATAATACTGCTGTGGAACTGCATATCCAGTTCGAAAAATTTCAATGCAGCTTCAGTATTAGTTTCGGACTGCATTTTATCATTCAGCAGTTTAATATGGTGCAGCTGCTCATCTGTCGCTGCTGTGCAGGCCAGCTCGCCAGCCAGGGCTTCAAGGCAGCTAATGACGGT
>RFVC01000025.1 GCA_009922595.1 Gammaproteobacteria bacterium
ATACAGGTAGCCATGATGATGTGCAACAGATGTATGACATCGTGTATAGGGTCACTGGTGACTTCAATGGTGCAGTTACCGCCGAGCACGGCATTGGGGCTCAGAAAATACAGTACCTGCACCATTCCAGGTCGCCAGAGGAAATCGCCTTGATGCAAAGTCTCAAGGCGGCGCTGGATCCTAAGGGAATATTAAATTCGGGTCGCGTCATACCTGCAAACGCCACATAAGAAGAAAGTCGTGATAACTTGAGTGAATAAAAAAAGGGGGTAAAGATGAACAGGAACATACTTGAAAAAATAACTGTAGCGGCGGCGGGTCTCTCCGTCATCCCGTTGGTGCTGGCCCAAGCAATTACGGTGGGCGAGCCCCTTAGTGCGACTAATGAAGAGGGTGTGCACCAGGTCATGTCTGAAAATGTAAAGGTCTTTGGCAGTTTTCATTTTACTGAGAGCTGCACCTTTGATCCCCAACGTAACCTTATCCTGTCCATGAACGCGGGTAACCGTGGAGAAGGGGATATTGCCGATGACGGTTTTGTCTCCCTGATCAACCCGGATGGCAGCGTACACACATCGAAGTGGATCGGCGCCTCACGGGAGGGGCTGGAATTACGCGATCCGATTGGCAGCGCTGTGCGCAACGGGATGCTTTATACGGTGGACAGCGGTTATCTCCGTTCTTTTGATCTTGCTACTGGCCAACCCGTGCAATCCATCGAAGTGACCGGCTCTACCTTTCTCAACGGTATAGCAGTTTCAGATGACGGAACGGCTTATATCTCCAACTCCAGGGCGCCTGAGCAGATATTCAAGGTGAAAGCAGGCGGTGAGGTTTCAGTATTTGCCGAAGGTGGAGAAATCAATGTTCCCAATGGTGTGGCCATGGATAATGACGGCAATATCGTTGTCATCAACATCGGCAACAACTCCGTGATTACATACGATCCACAGGGCAAGGTTGTGCTTACCGAGTATGCGGCTGAGGCGGGCAATGATGGTGTAGTGGTTACCGAGGACGGGACGAAGTACGTCAGCAGCGTACGTTTTGGTAGCGTCTCCAGAATACGCCCGGGAGAGGATGCTGAAATTATTGCTGTCGGCATTCCGAGCCCGGCTTCCATGTGCTATGACTCGGCACAAAAGCAGCTCGTGATTCCCATGAATCCGAATAACGCGCTGGCCTTTATTCCACTATAAACGGGAGTAACTACAACAATGAAAACTATGTTTACAATTTATTTCTTGGGTATGCTTTTTATTTTTACTTCTCCAAGTGGAACTGCCGCAGAAGTTCCTTCGTTCGACTCGCTACCTGACTGGAGCGGGACCTGGTCAAGAAGAGGAGATACCGTTTTTGATCACGGCACCTGGACCCTCAACGGTGAGCCCGCCGATCCTAATTCACCTGGAGCCGGTGTCAGCGCCCCAGGAACTCGTGCCAATCCTCCTTACAACGAAGAATGGGAAGCCATTTATTCGGAACATTTACGTTTACGAGATGAGGGGTTGTTTCCTGACCCGTTGACGCGTTGTATTTCCCACGGTTTTCCACGGATCTTTAATGCCCTTGCACCTGTAGAGTTTGTGGTTCGCCCGGAGCAAACATGGATTCTTGCAGAGCACACACGCGCGACAATGCGCATTTATACCGATGGGTCACAGCATCCGTCTCCTGAAGCACGCTGGCATAATTTTTACGGCCATTCGGTAGGACACTGGGAGGTGGAACCTCTAGTGGGTGAACAGACGCTTGTATTTACTACTGTCGCACTTAAAGGGTGGAGGGATAAGGATAGTGTTCTTGACCGCAGCGGTCTGGTTTTGAGTGACCGGGCGCATGCCACAACGCGAATCAGGCGCACAGTGGAAAATGGGGAAGACATGCTGCTCGTTGAAATAACTCTCGAAGATCCATTAGCGCTGACGGAGCCGTGGGTGGTTGAAAAACGGTTTTATAAGCAACCCGAGGGGACAAGAATCTTTGATTACGAATGCAATGAGTACAACAGGGCAATTGTCGATGAAGAGGGCCGAAGCATGATTCTTGATGAGGAAGGACGTGTGCTTCAATATTAACAATGGGGGTGTATGATTATGAATTTCAGGATTTTGATTTGCTTAGCACTGACCCTAGCGTGGACAGCATCTGTTTCGGGGCATCATTCCACGGTTGGTCAGATAGAGGAATTTTCAATAGAAATTGAGGGGGTGGTTAAAGAGTTTCAGTTCAAGAATCCTCACTCATGGATACAGGTCATGGTTCTCAATGCCGATGGGACCGAGACAGAGTGGAGCGTTGAGTGGTTGATTCCCAATATACTCATGCGCCAGGGATATAACCCGTCTACTTTCAGACCCGGTGACGAAGTAAGGGTTAAGCTACGTCAGCACGTAAGTGGTTCGCCAATGGGGGAATTTGACGGCGCCACAAAAGAAGACGGGACAATTGTGGGCAGATGGGAGTAAATCACTTTATAGCGATTGGCCTCTGGGGTGAATCTGTACCCCCTTTGAATCTGAATGGTGTAGCAATAAAAAGCAACTCATAAATTCCTTAAGCATCGAGTTCGTCGAAAACCATGTTTTCAATGTTGTAGGTGCAGCTCTTGTTGATCAGTTCCTGGTGAACCGGGAATACGGTATTGGGATCCGGGTTTGGGTTGACCTCGTTGCCGAAAGTGTTGCCTCTGCTGACCGTAATTTATTTGTTTATACGCCAGCGTGCTATCGCCACTCATATACCTGGAGTTGAGGCTTCATAGGTATACAGGCCATTCCAGTAGCCCAAAAAACCTGTGCATATCATTATTGCATCACCCTAGCCAATGGCGAGAAGGCTTCCCCTTCAAGGACCTTTAGCCACTATTTCCAGGGCAGGAGTATGGTGTTAAGTGTATCCATTTCAGTAGTCATTGCAGCACTGCTAGCAGAGAGCTCATTACGCGAAAGAATGAACGACAGAACGGCCGTGACTTGTTCCCAGCTCAATGACTTGACGTTATCTGGCGGCATTTTTTCCCAGGTGTGCTGTACCAGCTCTCCCAGGCTCTTGCCCGCCCAGTTCTTACGAAAAAAACTGCCGCGCAGGGGAGTACCAAATTGGCCGTTGCTTAAGCGGTTTCCATGACAGATCTGGCAGGTCTCCCTGTATATGTTTTGCCCATCATTCACCTGCCCTTCAGTGAAAGTGATGGCTTCCTGTGCGTTGCCGAGCGTGGGAGTTAGCAACAGCCAGCAGAACAATGTCAGCACGTAATAAAGTCTGTTAAGCATAGAATTGCCGGGTAATAGACGGGTGATTTAGGGACATGCATCTTATCACAGCGCATTCAATCAGTGAGCTTTCTTTGCTCACTAGCAAAATCGTGCAGTCCGGAGAATTTGTTGCTATCAGACCGGTGTTTCGCCGTTGACGATGGTACGAATCATCTCGCGGCGATAACCGTCATAATCATTGAAAGCTTTGTGAAGGCACTGGCGGTTGTCCCAGATAACGAGCATATGGGGCTCCCAGCGCAACCGGCAGTTAAAGTCTTCGCGGGTGGCCCATTCTCCCAGAAAATCCAGAAGTGGACGAGATTCATCCTGGGTCATACCTTCAATGCCCATACTGTAGGAGGTGTCGCAAAACAGGCTCTTGTTGCCGGTCACCGGATGAGTGCGCACCAGTGGGTGGAACCAGCCCTCTACCATTTTCTTTTGATTCATGGTCAGCTCAATTTCGCCAACACTGAGATCGTTCAGTTTAGGTTTACCTTTATTGACGTTCGAGAGGACCCAGGCTGCTGACATATGTACTCTTAGGTCAGCTATTACATCTTTCATCTTCTCGCTGAGCAGGTTGTAAGCTAACTCAGTATTGCTCCACCAGGTGTCACCGCCGTACGGCGGTATATCGAGTGATTGCAGCATGCTTACCGCCGGCGGCTGTTCCATAAAAGGAGAATCGGTATGCCAGCCGTCACCAAAAATCCAGTCCACCACAGTGCTAGCTTCCTTGATCAGCCGCTGTACATTGGGGTGTCCCTCAATACCGTCGGTATAGGCATCCGTACCGAAATCACCAAATCGAAGAGTCAGGGCCTCCTGGTCATCAATGGTCATGTTCTGCTGGTTGCGGAAGAAGATCATCTTGTAGTGATAAAGGGCTTTTTCCACCTGCGTAAACTGCTCGTCGGTGATATTGGCAACATCCACATTCAATATCTCAGCACCCATGGCGCTGGCCAGCGGAACAGTCTTGATAGCGGTGAAACCGTTGCGAGCATCATCGTAGTATTCGGGTGGATAGAATTGCATGACTGGTCCTATTATTAGGTGAGTTTATCCAGGTTATCCTGTCGGAACTGGATGAAGTAGTCCAGCGAACCGGGATTGCTCATGGCGTCTTTATTGGCAGCTTTTTCAACATCCTTGCCCATCAGTATTTTTCTGACCGGGACCTCCATTTTCTTGCCTGTCAGAGTGTAGGGAATTTCATCTACCTGATAAATCTCGTCGGGACAATGCCTGGGCGTGTAATCCGCGCGCAGTTTCTGGTTGATCCTGGTTTTCAGGTCTTCATCGAGTGTTTGATTCTCCGGCAGTTTTACAAAAAGCGGCATGAAAAACTGCTCGCCCGGAAGGTCTAAGTTCACGATGATGGAATCCTCAACGTCTTCCATTCCATCAACGGCGCGATAGATTTCAGCCGTACCGATTCGGATGCCGTAACGGTTAAGTGTCGCGTCAGAGCGACCGAGGACGAAACAGCCGTCCTCTTCGTTAATCATGAAATAGTCACCCTGGCGCCAGATCCCCGGGTAATCGGCAAAGTAGGTTTCCTTGTAGCGCAGATCGCCCTCGTCATTCCAGAGATACAGCGGCATGGAAGGCATCGGCTGGGTGACTACAAATTCGCCAACCTCGTTGACCAGAGGATTACCGTCCTCGTCAAAAGCCTGAAGGTCCACGCCGAAATGCGGCATCTGGATTACACCGGCTTTAACCGGCAGCCCTGGCATGGGACCACAGAAACCTGCACAGATATCAGTGCCGCCACTGCCCGGGGCTACATACATGTCGCTTTTCACGTTGTCGTAAAACCACTTGGTACACTCGGCGGAAACCACTGAACCTGCCAGCATGATGGATTCCAGTTTTTCGAAGGCAAACTTGTCTTTAGGTACGAGCCCCATGTTCTGCTGCATCTGCTGAAGAGTGGGGCTGGCACCAAAAAGTACCGCACCGGCATCATCACACAGTTTCCACAATGCATCCGGTTCAGGATAAATCGGGTTGCCGTCATAGAGAATCGGACAGGCGTCATAAAGCAAGGTGCTGACGACGAAGTTCCACATCATCCAGCCTGTCGTGGTGAAAAAGAATAGCCTATCTTCCGGTTTTAGGTTGTAGTGCAGGACTCCAAGTACATACTGTTCAATAATAATGCCGCCATGCCCATGCACTATCGCTTTAGGTAGGCCCGTTGTGCCGGAAGAAAAAAGAATCCATAAGGGATGGTCGAATGGCACCTGCTCAAACTCGAAATCTTCTACCGATACGGGAGGTCGATCGAGAAGTTCATCCCAGAGAATCGCGTCTTCAACGGGTGCTTTGGTATCGGTGGGATCGAGGTATGGTAGGTAAATGACTTTCTTGATTGAGGTTAGTGTTTCAACGATATTCCTAACTTCTTCTTTTCGGTTGAAGGCCTTGCCCTTGTAGTGGTAACCGTCCACGCAAAAAAGTACTTTTGGTTCGATCTGTGTCAGGCGGTCAAGAACGCTGTGCGTACCAAAATCAGGTGAACACGAAGACCAGATGGCGCCTATACTGCTGCATGCTAGCAGTGCTGTGGCAGCTTGCGGAATATTGGTCATGTAGCATGCGATCCTGTCCCCAGGTTTGATGCCCATTTTTCGCAGTTCGGTAGCAAGAATTCGAACATCGTTACCCAGCTTGTCCCAGTCCAGCGCGTTTAGCACCTGATCTTCGTTGGCGTAAAGTAGCGCGGTCTTGCCAGGTTTTTCATTGCGTAGGATATGTTGTGCGTAGTTTAGTCTTGCACCGGGAAACCATTCGGCACCGGGCATGGTGCGTTTGCCAAAGACGCCTGAGGGCTGCGCCGATGCTTCCACCTTAAAGTAATCCCATACCGACTGCCAGAAGTCTTCAAGGTGGTCCAGTGACCAACGCCTCATCTGGTGCAGGTTCTCAAATTCTGTGTCGCGGTTTTCCTTTAACCACTGGCGAAACGCATAAAGATTGGTTTGCTCAACCCATTCTCTGGAGGGCTCCCAGAGAATCTCGCCAACTGTTACTTCTGAAGACATGTAGTAAAGAGTCCTTCGTAATATGAATGCTCATATGTTGTTATTATTTTCAGGACCGGGATAATCCTGAAAATTTAAAGGCGGCAATATTACCATCCTCACCAAGTCCGGTCATTATCAATGCTGAGAAAGAGGGAATTATGCTGTCCTGTGTGCCGACAAAGTCTCCATAAACAATCGGGAATTAACTGAAGTCGTTAGTAGCCATGAAAAAGAAGTGGATGAATGTAGTCGTTGGGATTGTTCTGGTCTCAATGCTCGCCGGTGGTCTTACCTGGATTATCACAACAGTTAATTCTGACATGCAGCTGCCTGAACTGGATAATGAGCTTGCCGCAAGGGGGCTTGAGGTTGCCCAGCAAAATGGCTGTATAGCCTGTCACACGTTGGATGGCAGCGTCGGCATCGGACCAACATGGCTTGGGATGTATGGCAGTACTGAAACCCTAACCGACGGATCGTCAGTAGTCGTTGATGATACTTATATCATTGAATCAATAAACAGGCCGGATTCAAAACAGGTACAGGGATATGAAAACCTAATGGTTCGGTATTTTCTTCCCGAGGAAGACCTTATGGCGCTGGTTGAATTTACCCGCCAGCTCGCAGAATAAAGGTCTGGTGGTATGGATGACATTGATTAGTTCATCTGCTGAGGAAAAAATTAGTACTCAGACCGGCGCCCCGGTAACCTTGCCCGCTTCATCAATCGTGTCAAAAACCCTAACCTCTACGCCCTCGCGCACATTTTTCAAATGCGTCACAAGTTCACCTGCAGCATAAGCCTCGGCTTTTTCTCGGTTTTCAAAGAGATAAATGCCACCAGCGGTTTTTGTGTCGTCATTGACTAGCCAGATTTTCCACTTCAGGCCGTCCACACCGAGAAAACGTGGGGCAGCTTCGCAAGAGTGGGACATCAGCTCTTCTTCGCTTTCTGAGAAGGTAAAATTGATATGAACGATGGCGTGCATTATTGCCTCCTGTAGCTTTCACGAGATAGAAAGATACTCATCAGACGAGTAAAAAAAAAGGGCCGATCTCAAGGGGCGGCCCTAAGCGATGGATATATCGAAAGGAGGGGATATATCCGAGGGATAACAGGATAGAAAGTGTCTGTATTTTTTTCGGTTAACGCGTCAATCGAAAAAACTTGAGCTCTCTATCATAGATCTCGAATTTAACTCGCTTGTCTTACTTCACCCTGCAGGTAATGCAGCATGGTGCTCACGTCGCTGCAGGTAAACGGGTCTTCTTCGTGGTTGTCGCATTTACCAGGCTCAGAAAAGATCTTTTCGATCTTGCCGTCGTTTACCAGCATGGAGTAACGCCAAGAGCGTTCACCAAATCCAAGGTTTTCCTTCTTCACGAGCATGCCCATGCCGCGGGTAAAGTCGCAGTTACCATCCGGCAGCAGTTTCACATTCTCAACCCCAAGCTGTCTGCCCCACTGGAACATGGAGAAGGCGTCGTTAACGCTGAGGCAGTACACTTCATCGATACCCAGGTTTTTTAGATTGTCGTATTCCTTTTCATATCCGGGCAGGTGAGTGCTGCTGCAGGTCGGCGTGAACGCGCCGGGAAGCGCAAACACAACAACACGCTTTCCTTTAAAAATCTCGTCCGACGTCACGTCCTGCCAGCGAAAAGGATTGTCGCCGCCGATGCTTACATCGCGTACACGAGTTTTGAAGGTAACTTCAGGGACATTAGAAACCACATTTCTCTCCATCAGGATTATTCGAGATTTAAAGCAGTAATTACGTTATGGGCAGTAATCTAAGGGGAACAGTTAAATAGATAAAATATATTATTTCTATTATATTAATAGGGAAAATCTATTATTCTGAAGCCCCTCATGAAACCACGGTCTCGTAAGCCAGCATAAGCTTCTTACGCGAGGATCCCCAGCGGTATTTGCCACTTTCTCCAAATTTACGGACAACCCGATGGCAAGGAATAAGCCAGCCTATGTTGTTCCGGGCTATAGCCGAGGCACAGGCACGCGTTGCACTGGGCTTGCCTATCAGGGCCGCAATATTTTCGTAAGTCGAGATACTGCCGATAGGGATTTTCAACAGGGCCTCCCATACCTGGATCTGGAACTGGGTCCCTTTCAGCAGCAGGGTCACGGATTGTTGTGTTCGTTTTTGGCCGAAAAGCTGCTCATGCACTTGCCGGGTTTTCTTAACATCTTCCACAAAGCACGCAGAGGGCCACTCGGATTCCATCATTGCTAAATGGCAGGTTGGATCTCCGTCTACAAAGCACATGTGGCAGATGCCTTTGCTGGCGACGCCCAATAGGTATGTGCCAAAGGGTGATGGGTGAAAGCCAAAGTGAATCTTAAGATTCTTGCCCACCTTGCTGCACTGGGAAGGGGTCATGCCTAAGGTATTAATGAAGAGGCCATGCATTCGTCCGGGACCGGAGAGTCCTGCATGGTAGCAGGCGTCCAGCGGCTTGAACCCTTCGTCCAGCACTCCCTTGATGTGCTCTCTATTGAGGTACTGGCTGAAACGTTTGGGGCTTATACCAACCCAGCGGCGAAACTGCTTTTTAAAGTGAAAGTCGCTCATGCCGCACTGTTTTGCAAGCTCTTTTAAAGTCGGTGGGCTGGTCTGATTCTCAGCCAACGCATGCAAAGCGGCTTCAATTGTGTTGTAAAGGCAGAGCGTTGAGTAATTGTCATTGGCCATGGGGTAAAAGTAGACCTTTTATCAGTAAAAGAAAATCTGATTCCTGCGTTTAGCATGACTTAAATAAG
This sequence comes from Gammaproteobacteria bacterium, assembly GCA_009922595.1. Taxonomy (GTDB): domain Bacteria; phylum Pseudomonadota; class Gammaproteobacteria; order Pseudomonadales; family Pseudohongiellaceae; genus Eutrophocola. The sequence goes on from RFVC01000025.1 coordinate 9,081, forward strand.
ACGGTGGTATTCAACTAGCATGGATACTAGAATCAGTTCCCATGTTCGCTACTTTTTCTTTGCGACAGAAAGTCGGTCTGTTCATGGGCCTTGCCCTGTTTTTTCTTGTCCTGGTGATGCCCTTACCAGAAGGGATGAGTCTTCCGGCTTCCCGTGTAGCTGCCGTTGCCCTGTTGATGGCCTGTTTCTGGATGGCGGAAACCGTGCCGATACCTGCCACCGGTATTCTCCCCATTTTTCTTTTCCCGCTGCTCGACGTTATGCCCACGGCGGATGTCACGTTGTCCTATGGAAACCAGATTCTGTTCCTTTTCATGGGCGGTTTTCTTATAGCCGTGGCCATGCAGAAGTGGAATTTGCATCGGCGTATCGCCCTGTCCGTCATTAACAAGGTTGGCAGCAGTCCCAACCGGTTGGTGTTAGGCTTCATGCTGTCGACCGCGCTGCTATCCATGTGGATCAGCAACACGGCTACCTGCGTGATGATGACACCCGTAGCCATAGCCGTCGTCGAGCAAACCATGCGGCAAAGACCAGAACACCTGAGAGCCCAACCCTATAATTTTGGTACGGCCTTGATGCTGGGTATTGCCTATTCTTCCTCTGCAGGCGGAGTATCAACGCTAGTCGGTACACCGCCGAATGCCATTCTAATTGGCATGATCGATACTCTTTACGGTTATCAGATTAGCTTCGTGGACTGGATGAAACTTGGCCTGCCTATTTCGATCTGCATGCTCGGCATCATCTGGGTATTCCTCACGCGGATCATGTACCCGATGCGGGATGCCGATGAGCAGAATGACCAGGCCAGGCTGCACATTCAGCAGCAACTGGACGAGATGGGTACTATGAGCGGGCAGGAAAAAAAAGTGGCACTGGTCTTTTTTCTGGTGGCAGTGTGCTGGATTCTACGCGGCCTGTTTACGCCCGAGTGGCTGAATTTTGTCAGTGATCCGGCAATTGCCATGTGCGGCGCCTTCCTGCTTTTTATTATTCCTGCAGGTGAGAAACAGGAAGGTTTCATTCTCGACTGGGACACGGCAAAAACCATTCCTTGGGATATCATTATCCTTATGGGAGGAGGCTTTGCTCTGGCTGCGGGATTCAGCGGCTCTGGACTGACTGAGTGGCTGGCCAATCAGCTCACCGTGCTTCAGGGTGTGCACTTCTTTGTGCTTATTATCGTTGTGGTGCTATTTGTGACTTTCCTGACTGAGATGACCTCCAATGCAGCGACGGCAACGCTGTTTATTCCCGTGATGGGTGCGCTGGCTATATCCATGGACCTGCATCCGTTTGCTCTCATGGTGCCGGCGGCGCTCGGCGCCTCATTCGCTTTCATGCTGCCTGTGGCGACACCGCCAAATGCCATTGTCTTTGCTAGCCGTCAGATCACCATTGCCCAGATGGCTAAAACTGGATTTGTGCTGAATATAATCGGCGCTCTTGTCGTAAGCACTCTCAGCTACCTGTTGCTGGAACAGCTGCAGTGATAGAGCCCCGGGGTACTTTTAGGTAGACTTTGAATAGCTTTTATGAATCCTCATCAATTTTCACGGGGGATAGTTGAATGGAACAAAGCAAGCTGAAACTCCAAAATTTTATCCTTGCCTGCTTTTTGGCGGCTCTGATTTTCTATCTCCTTATTGTCGGACAGTCGATTCTTCTTCCCCTAGTAATAGCCATTGTCTTCTGGTACCTGATTAATCTAATTGCCGGGTTGTTTGGCAAAATCGGCGCGGGCGGCAAACCCCTGCCGCCAATGCTTTGCTATATTCTGTCGTTCCTCACCTTCCTTGCCATCATCAGGGGTGTTGTTGAACTAGTAGCATCCAATATTTCTGGCGTGGTTCGGGTCGCTCCGGTGTATCAGGCTAATCTCGAGATGCGCTGGGAGAGCCTGTTGGAATTTTTAAGAATCAAGGAGGAGCCGACTCTTGCCCAGCTGACCGAGGTGATAGATCTTGGGCAGTTCATCACAGGACTGGCTGCCTCGCTGACCAATATAGCCGCCAACATGGGCATTATATTCATCTATGTGATTTTCCTTCTGCTGGAGCAGGGCAATTTCAGTGATAAAGTGGCGGGCCTGGCCAACAGTCCGGAGAAGGAAAAGAGAGCCAGATTGCTGATTGAAAAAATTAATGAAGATGTACGCAAGTACATTAGCATCAAGATGCTGACCAGTTCTGCCACAGGCGTGCTGAGCTATATCTTTCTCAAGGTGGTGGGGGTAGATTTCGCGGAGTTCTGGGCGCTGCTGATTTTTCTTCTCAATTTTATTCCCACTATCGGCTCTATCGTGGCAACTATCTTTCCATCGCTGATTACACTAGTTCAGTTTGATACCTTCACACCCTTTTTCCTGGTTCTGGGAGGGGTCAGCTCGATTCAGCTGATGATTGGCAACTTTATGGAGCCACGTTTGATGGGTAACTCGCTGAACTTGAGCCCGCTGATCATTCTTCTCAACCTGTCGCTTTGGGGGCTAATCTGGGGTATTCCCGGAATGTTCCTGTGTGTACCACTTCTGGTAATTTCAATGATTGTTTTTTCGCATGTCCCAGAAACACGGCCAATTGCCATTCTTTTAAGCCGGGATGGGCAAATCAGCGAAATCTACAAACAATAAACTAGTATGAAAATATTAATATTTTTTTCATGATTGCCTAACTATCAGGTAGACTTTACAGATTCAGTATAATTAACAAAACGTTAGTCCTTGGGGAGACCAACATGAAGACAGCTATAAAACGCGATAATTACTTCACCCGTGTGTTCAAGACATCTTTGTTAGCATCTTGCATTGCTGCTGCACCAGCCTATAGCCAGGGCCTCGAAGAAATTGTCGTGACTGCTCAGCTTCGTGAAGAAAATATCCAAGATGTTCCGGTAGCCGTTACTGCCGTGTCAGGGACCTTCTTGGAAGACAATTCAATTAAAGATGTTCAGGAATTAATGTGGAGTGTGCCAAGCTTGGTGGTTGGAACAAACCAGAGCTCCGGTACGGGTAACTTCTCAATACGAGGTATCGGTACTGGGGCGCAGAACTTCGGTCTGGAGTCCTCCGTAGGTTTATATATTGATGGTGTGTATCGAGCCAGACAGGCCTCGATGTTTAATCAATTGGCCGACCTTGAGGCGGTAGAGGTACTGCGTGGACCACAGGGGACCTTCTTTGGTAAAAACTCAGCTTCTGGAGCCCTGTTAGTCAGGACAGTTGCGCCTAGTCACGAGCAGAACGCCTTCCTAGAACTTACAGCAGGTAATTATTCCATGGTCAACCTTAACGGCGCCTTTAACTGGAGCCTAAGTGACACCGTGGCGGCAAGGACCACGTTCTTTTCAAGCGAAAGAGACGGTTGGATCGACGTTGAAAATCTTGGTAGCGAACTAAATGATCGCTCTCGCTGGGGAATTCGCCAGCAGTTTCTCTTTGAGCCATCTGAAGATCTTTCTGCCAGGCTTATAGTTGACTACTCGGAAATTGATGAAGTCTGCTGTGCAGCGTTAACACTTAAAGACAGTCTCGTTGCTTCAGGAAGAACCAACAACGGTGCGCCTGTATTCGGAACCGATGCTATCCTGACGGCCCTCGGCGGAACCATATACCCGACAGGCAGTTTTGATAATGGGCGAACCTCTCAAAATGTACTGCCTTCATCGGAAAACGAAGATAGTGGTGTCTCACTGCAGATCAATAAGCGTTTTGATAACTTTGATTTTGTCTCTATCACGGCATTTCGTAGGTTTGATATTCGCGATGCCATCGACGCAGATTTTTCCAATGTGGATTTAGCCAATCGTCTACAGGATGCGGATCAGACCATGTGGACTCAAGAATTTCGCATTACCAGTGACCAGCAGAATCGTTTGCGCTATCAGGCGGGTGTTTACTTCTACCAGCAGGAGTTAGAAAGCGAGGATTACCTGATACTCGGTAACTTGTTGCCCAATTATGTGACCGCGGCTTCTCCTGATGTCCTTGGTGCATTGATGGGAACCCCTCCGCAACTCCTAGGCTTTATTAACCTAGTATACGGACAGAGTTTTGGCCCCAGTTTTGCGCCACCAGTTGTTCCAGGGAATACCATCCAGGATTTTAGTGACCAGGATCATCGCGCCAATGCTATTTTTGGACGTATCGATTACGATCTTTCAGATAATCTTGAACTAAATATAGGTCTGCGTTACACCGATGAAAGCAAGGATATGAATAGCCGATTTGCCGAATCCGTATTCACACCCGGAATTGCTGACGTGAACGTTGCTGCCATTGGAGCTGCTCTCGGCATCGCAGGCGAACAAGCTAAGGCTGCCGTAGGTGCCCCTCCGGGTGACGGAACAGGAAATACCTTTAACCCCGCCATAGCTGGTCTTAACCCGGCCCCCTTTCTGCCTGCACTAAACGTGCTGTATGTTCCAGGGTGGGCTAACTGTTCTGTGACGGTGCGTTTCTGCCCCCGCCCAGATATAAATGCTAGCCTAGACGACAGCGCCTTGACGGGAAACATTGGTTTGTCCTGGAGAGTGGATGACACCAGTCTTATCTACTTTGCATACGGTACCGGCTACAAATCTGGTGGGACAAATACGGATAGGATAGGGCTTGGTTTTGACACCGTCTTCGATTCAGAAGATACAACTAACATAGAGTTTGGCATTAAAAAGGACTTTGTAGATAACAATCTGCGCATAAATCTCGCTTTCTATGATATGGAAGTGGATGATTTGCAGACCAATACCTTTACTGGAACAGCTTTTAATCTTCAGAATGCAGGTCGAGTTGATGTGCAAGGCGTTGAGGCAGAGGTTTGGTGGAATCCAACGGATTCATTGAGCTTCCAACTTGCCTACACCTATACAGACGCAAAATTCCAAGATTTTGAAAAGGGCAACTGCCAAATTTCTAACGTCTTTCATACCGGTGATCCCGCTGAAGCAGCGCAACTCCTAACCCAAGGATACTGCAACCGCAGTGGAGATCAGGTCGGAAATGTTTCTGACAACTTCCTGTCTCTTAACGCGACCAAGACATTTGATATAGGCAATGGAAACACCTTTCTCTTGGGTGGCGAATATGTGAGTTATTCGGATCAGATAATGAACAACACCAATGATCCATTTGCGAGACAGGGAGACACTGATTTTCTCAATGTTAGAGCTATTGCCCGTTTAAATTCCGGTTTTGAGGTGATGCTCTGGGGCCGAAATCTCACTGACGAGGGGTGGTATGGCACGGCCTTTGACACACCCTTGCAAGACGGCAAGCAGAGTGCCTATCCAAGGGAACCCAGGACCTACGGGCTGACGCTAAGGAAGGTATTCTGATAACAGGTTGACAAAAAAGCCCGGCATTGCCGGGCTTTTTTCAAAGTGGTAAATTTTTTGGTAAATGCCTCAAGGGATTAAATGGCGATTGAAAAAAGAGACGACTCGGTCCTCGTATTCCTCGGGGTACTCAGCATCAAAGTCGGCATGGGCCACCCCTTTTTCTTCCCAAAGTTCCTTGGGTTCGCCGGCAGCATCAAACAGGAGTTTTCCACTCTCAGGCGAAATGACCTCATCATCTAGACTGTTAATAATTAGTATTGGCCTGGGGCTGATATCGCCGATCCAACGTTTGGCATCAACGGCGCTAGCATCGATTCCCAATTTCATCTCGGCCCAGAACTGAATCATCGGTGCGAAGGGAAAAGCGGGCAGCCCCGTGTAATGGCGCACACTGGTGGCAATTGTGTCCTCTAGGGATGAAAAAGCCGAATGTGCCACGACTGCACGTATTGTCTCATTTGAGGCTGCATACTGGATCACCATGGAGCCTCCCATGGAATCGCCTATCATCCCTAACCTGGCTGAATCGACATTTGGCAGCGCCAGGGCAAACTGCACCCAGGCGTGAATGTCCATCATTTCTTTCACGCCAAATGTAATCTGCTCGCCAGGGTTGTTTTCATGCGCGCGGACCGTGGTGACCAGAACGCCGTAACCGGCTCGTGCAAGCATGACAATTTCATCTATGAAACCACCGCGATGATACTTGTAACCGTGCTGCATGATGATCATGGCGCCGTTTCTGGTCGGAACCAGCCAGCCCTCGAGCAGAAAATCATCGAGTGTGCGCACCGTAACATCTTCGTAGGTAATTCCCAGGTCTGCCGGAGTTTTATTAGGAACTAGGCGCTGCCCCAGGGGATGAGTGACCATCGAGTTGGCCTGACCCCTGGCAACAAGCATCATGATCATCAATAACAGTATCAGGCCGATTGAGGATATTTTCAGCGCTTTCATACAGGATTTCGTCGAGGTAGATATAATCACAGACTGCCGGCTCATTATGCGCAGTCGGCAGGGATGTGCAAGCAAATGCTGTGTTTACCCTAGATTATTGAATTAACAGGGGGTTTTATAGCAATTAACTAATAGGTTCCGATATAATTGCCGCCTTTTTTTACTACTGATCTAGCAGCAATGAAGAGCGCGAAGATTCGCCAGGCCTTCCTGGATTATTTCAAAGAGCAGGGACATGAAATTGTGTCTAGCAGTTCACTCGTGCCAGGAAATGACCCGACCCTACTGTTTACTAATGCCGGTATGGTGCAGTTCAAGGATGTGTTCCTGGGTCAGGACAAGCGCAAGTACACACGTGCCTCAACTTCGCAACGCTGTGTACGTGCCGGCGGCAAACATAATGACCTGGAAAATGTTGGTTATACCGCCAGGCATCACACTTTTTTTGAAATGCTGGGGAATTTCAGCTTCGGTGATTACTTCAAGCGCGAAGCTATCCAGTATGCATGGGCATTTCTTACTGAAAATCTTGGACTTCCTCCTGAGAAACTCTGGGTCACTGTCTTCGAGGATGACGATGAGGCAGCTGATATCTGGCTAAAGGAAATAGGCGTCTCGTCGGAACGATTTTCCAGACTGGGTAAAAAAGATAACTTCTGGGCCATGGGTGATACTGGACCATGCGGCCCCTGCAGCGAAATTTTTTATGACCACGGCGAATCAGTTCCGGGAGGCCCGCCGGGCAGTCCGGATGAAGATGGTGATCGCTATATCGAAATCTGGAACCTGGTCTTCATGCAGTTCAACCGCTCTGCCGATGGCAGCATGACGCCGTTGCCAAAACCGTCCGTTGATACTGGTATGGGACTGGAACGAATCGCCGCTGTCATGCAAAACGTGCACAGTAATTACGAGATTGACCTCTTCCAGAACATTATTCAAGAAGCTGCAAAAATTGCCGGCACTGACGATCTTGAAAACAAATCACTGAACGTGATTGCTGACCATATCCGGTCGTGCGCATTCTTGATTAATGATGGGGTGATTCCGTCCAATGAGGGACGCGGCTATGTTCTGCGCCGCATTATTCGCCGCGCTATTCGTCATGGGCATAAGCTCGGTATTAATGAACCATTTTTCCATAAGCTGGTAGCACCGCTTTCAGGAGAGATGGGAGAAGCTTATCCCGAACTCCAATCCAACCAGTCCCGCATAGAGGAGAAAATTCTCGCCGAGGAACAGCAGTTTTCCCGCACCCTGGATAACGGCATGAGCATACTTGAAAATGCCATTGACGAAATGAACGGCAGCGTCATTGAAGGCGAGACGGTGTTCAAGCTTTACGACACCTATGGTTTTCCCGTCGACCTTACCGCTGACATTGCCCGTGAGCGAGACCTGTCATTGGACATGGCTGGCTTTGAAGCCGAAATGGAGAAGCAAAAAGCACAGGCGCGTTCGGCTAGCCAGTTTGCTACAAGTGAGGCGCTGAAAATCAAGGATGGGAAGGGCACCGATTTCATCGGCTACGACAATCTGGATGCCCACTCGACAGTTGTGGACCTTTTTCTGGATGGCCAACCAGTCAGGTCACTGGCCGCTGGGGAAAAAGGCATAGTACTGCTCGACAGAACCTCCTTCTATGGAGAATCCGGTGGCCAAGTTGGTGACTGCGGTGTGCTGCAAGCTAGCGGACTGCTGTTCCATGTCACTGATACCCAGAAACAGGGCGCGCATTTTCTGCATATAGGCAGTCTTGAAAACGGCTCACTCTCAGTCGGTGATGAAATCACCTGTAAAGTGGATAACAGCCTACGTAAGCCCACCGTACTCAATCACAGTGCCACGCACCTCATGCATGCGGCTCTGCGTGAAACACTGGGTGATCATGTTGAACAGAAAGGTTCGCTGGTGAATCCCAATTACCTGCGCTTCGACTTCTCCCATAACAAGCCGGTAACCGATGCCGAGCTCAAGCAGATTGAAAAAATGGTCAACGCACAGATTCTCGAAAATGCCGAGGTCAGCAAGGAAGTGATGACGATGGATGCGGCAAAGGGAAGAGGCGCCATGGCCCTTTTTGGCGAGAAATATGGTGACGAGGTGCGCGTTGTGAGCATGGGCGCCACGACTAATGGCGGTTCAGAGTTTTCAATAGAGCTTTGTGGAGGAACACACGTTGAGCGGACTGGCGACATAGGCTTTTTTAAGATAATGCAGGAGTCAGGAATAGCCGCTGGAGTACGCCGGATTGAGGCCGTGACCGGTAATACCGCGCTTGACCTGGTTCAGGAACAGGAAGAAAAACTGAAAGAAATCGCAGCTGCAGTTAAATCCGGTACTGACGCCGTGGTTGACCGGGTCGTGCAGTTGAATGCTAATAACCGCCAGTTAGAGAAAGAGCTCTCTCAGCTCAAGGCCAAACTGGCTAGCTCTGCCGGGACCGACCTGGCGTCACAGGCAGAGGAAATCAACGGAGTCAACGTGCTGGCCGCCGTGGTCGAGGGGGTCGACAGCAAAGCGCTGCGTGACACCACTGATCAGCTCAAGAACAAGCTTGGTTCGGCAGTAATAGTGCTGGGCACCGTGGATGGTGAGAAGGTCAGCCTGGTAGCCGGCGTGACAAAAGACCTAACAGATCGTATAAAAGCCGGCGATCTGGTCAATGAAGTAGCCCGAAAAGTCGGAGGAAACTGACTCAGGCAATCTTTGATATAAAACAATACGTTAGGGAAAATTTATAGCGTCTCATTTAGCGTTTGCCACACCAGAACTGTTTCAGAAATAGATTAACAATGTTCTCAAGACAGTATTAGCCACAGTTAAATTTATAGTGTTATATTAATGTTGATAGTTCAGAAATACGGTGGAACTTCAGTGGGTTCCATCGAAAGGATCAGATCAGTCGCCGCTAAGGTTGCTGCCAGCAAGGCCAAGGGCAACCAGGTAGTAGTCGCGGTCTCCGCAATGAGCGGTGTCACGAACAACCTTACTGCAATGGCCCATGAACTACAAAAGGAACCATCTCCTCGCGAGATGGACGTGTTGCTCACCACGGGCGAGCAGACAACTATTGCACTGCTTTGTATGGCATTGCTTGAAATTGGGTGTCCTGCTATTTCGTTTACTGGCGGGCAGGTAAGGATACTTACTGATAATGCACATACCAAGGCAAGAATCCAGGAAATCGACGATACCAATATCCGTCGGGAATTGGAGCAGGAAAAGGTAGTTGTTGTTGCAGGATTTCAGGGAGTAGATGAAAAAGGAAATATCACTACATTGGGAAGAGGTGGTTCGGATACCACGGCAGTAGCACTAGCAGCAGCCCTTAAAGCCGAAGAATGTCAGATCTATACAGATGTTGATGGTGTTTACACCACAGACCCCCGCGTAGTTGAAAAAGCCAGAAGACTGGACCGAATCACATTCGAGGAAATGCTTGAGATGGCCAGTCTGGGGGCAAAAGTTCTACAAATTCGATCTGTAGAGTTTGCCGGTAAATATGATGTACCGCTGCGTGTATTGTCTTCCTTCGAAGATGGCCCCGGTACATTAATAGGCTCAGAGGATGAATCGATGATGGAAACACCTTTAATTTCTGGAATTGCTTTTACAAGGGATGAGGCCAAGCTAAGTGTAGTCGGTGTGCCAGATGTTCCGGGCATGGCCTACAAGGTATTTGGCCCTATAAGCGACGCAAACATTGAAGTGGATGTCATAGTACAGAATATTGGTGCCGACCAGACCAATGACATTACTTTCACAGTAAACAAAAAGGATGCTGAAGCAGCAGCCCGGATACTGGAAAGTGTTGCCAGGGATATGGGAGCCAAGGGGGTTGAGGTCGACGAAAACGTGGCCAAGCTTTCCTTGGTAGGAGTTGGAATGCGATCTCATGCGGGTATTGCCAGCCGCATGTTTGAGGCTTTATACAGTGAATCAGTCAACATTCAGCTCATCACTACCTCGGAGATCAAGATCTCTGTCGTGATTGAAGAAAAATACCTCGAGTCTGCCGTGAGAGCCCTCCACACTGCTTTTGAGTTAGACCAGGAAAAGCAGTGATAACTGGCTGAAGGCAACAATCACCGGTTAGCAGCTCTTTTAATACGGGGCTGCAGCCACAGGAATTTCAGGAATGTAAGTATTTCTAGTTAAGACATATCAGGTAGGTTTACCGGGCAGTGCTTTAAAGAAGAGGGTTTATTAATGCTGATTTTGACACGCCGTGTTGGCGAAACACTCATGATAGGTGATGAAGTGACCGTCACAGTCCTTGGGGTGAAGGGCAATCAGGTCCGCATAGGTGTCAATGCACCTAAAGATGTGGCTGTCCATAGAGAAGAGATCTACGACAGGATAAAGAAAGAGGACGAAGGTGAATGCCTAGCTGATGATGAAGACAGCATCGGAAACAGCTAATTTCGCTACAATCGGCAGCCCTCAGGCTGCACCAATTTCGGGAGCTTGTGGTATTATGCGCGCTTTCTAGGAGAAGTGGCCGAGTGGCTGAAGGCGCGCCCCTGCTAAGGGCGTATAGGTTAACACTTATCGAGGGTTCGAATCCCTCCTTCTCCGCCATGAAAACGTAAAGCCCGGTCCCAGACCGGGTTTTTTTGGCTACGAACGAAGATTTATGAGAACTCTTGGTTTGACCTGACATTACAATTCAACGACGCAGAAAACGGTGAGTCTTACCGCGGCATCATAATTCAGTCTGATCTACAATGTGCATAGCAGTATGTAATACCCGAAGGCATTGAGGAAGAAGAAGTAGAATAATACCTCCCGAGCTTTTTCTATTAGCCCATCCCAAGATCAATATGCTGCCTGAACAATGGAAGCCTTTCATCCAGACGGTGACTGGCCATGATAATGGTCGTGCGTTGCTGACTGCTCAACTGCTCAAGGAAATACATGACGCGATGACGGTTCACGTCGTCCAGTCCCTGGGTTGGCTCATCCAGGATTAAGAGTGAGGGCTGCTTGACCAGTGCCCTGGCTACTAGAACAAGACGCTGCTCGCCATAGCTGAGCGTTTTAAAAGAGATATTACTGCGCTCTGTCATACCAACTAGAGCCAGCCACTCCCTTGCGTGCTCAATCTGCAGTTCAGAAGGTTCGTCATAGAGACCTATAGTGTCAAAAAAGCCACTCAGCGTAATATGCAGCGCAGATCCGGGAACACGGTGGTCGCGGTGCAGCCCCGGCGAAACAATGCCGACCTGTTTCTTGATGTCCCAGATACTTTCACCTGTGCCCCTAGTAAAACCCAACACTTCAAGATCGTTACCATAGCACTGAGGGTGGTCGCCGGTCAGCAAATCAAGCAGTGTTGATTTACCCGAGCCGTTGGCGCCTGTCAGCAGCGTGTGATCTCCCTGTTTGATCTCCAGGTCCAGGTTCTCAAAAATAACGGTTTGGCCGTACTGCACTTTTCCCGCGTTCAGCTTCACCAGTGTTTCAGGAACCTCCGGCCGCGACAAATCTTCGGGCCAGGCAGGTAAGCTTGAGGCATCGAAGGATAGGAGGGATGTTACTGACTCGTCGGAAAGTATCTTCTCACGCTCGCCCTGGGTAATAATTTCCCCTTTTTCCATTACCGCCACGTGGGTTTGCCAATCGCTGATTTCATCGTGGTTGTTGAGCAAGAACAACAGCTGCGTTTTATGTTCGGCTAGGAGAAGTGAGAAAAAGTGCTGCAGTTCTTCTCTTGATTGGATATCCAGGCTGTCATAGGGCTCATCGAGTACCAGCAGGTCAGGTTTCCGCAGAATGGATTGGACGAGCAGGGTTTTGCGTCCCTCACCGCTGCTGAGCAGGCGATATCCCCGGTCGAGAATTTTATCCATGTTGAGGAAGGCCAGTGATTGAGGTAAATCACCTTCGAGCCCCAACAGCTCCCTTACTGTAGTACCCGGATCGAGCCTGTCCATGAAGTCACTGTCGTCAATTTTAAGCTCATGCTCGTAAAGGCTCTGCTGCTCCTCGAAAGAGAGCACCACGATATTGCTGAAGTCGTGCTCTATTTTGCCCTGACTGAACGTGATCTCGCCGGACAGCAGTTTGCCGAGTAACTGCTTCCCTGAGCCGTTTCGGCCCAGGACGGCCCAGCACTGATCCTGGATCAGTTCCCAGCGGTCAATGGAGAGATGGTCGGTACGAATATCCTGGAGCAGCATTCGGGTAAAAAGTCTTTGAAAAGTCAGTAAATTATAGCCTGTAAATTGACTTGAAAGGCCAAATACCGGACAATTCGCGTCTTCGAAATTTGCACCGATCTAGTCTTATTTCAAAGTCCACTTAGCACCCGTAGCTCAACTGGATAGAGTACTCGGCTACGAACCGAGCGGTTGGAGGTTCGACTCCTCCCGGGTGCGCCAAATACAAAAACCCGCCTCAAGGCGGGTTTTTTATTGCCAGCACTCCAGGTGGTGCTGCTATTACGAATAGATTATGCTCTCGCATTCAGTCACCTTAATGTGAGACCGAAAATGATTCGCAATCTTCTGGCGGTTTATTTTTTAGCGCAAATCTTTGTCTCAACCTCAACCTTTGCCCAATCTTGCCCCGGAACCCTTGACCTCATCTTCATCAACGGCACCATTCTTACGATGGATGCTGACAGCTCGATAGTCTCATCCGCCCGGGTGCAGGGAAACAAATTCGTTGCTGTGGGCAACGATATCGATATCTCGGGTAACTGTGCACAGGTAATTGATCTTGAGGGACGCACCGTTATCCCCGGTCTCATTGATTCGCATACTCATTTCATTCGCACTGCCCAGGCGCCGGGCCCCTTTATTCTCGGCCAGGAAGCCTCAAGCACAATTGCGGAGTACCAGCAGGCCTTACGAACTGCATCAGAGAAGGCCGCACCCGGCGAGTGGGTCGTAGCGGTTGGCGGCCTCACACCTCTGCAATTCCAGGAGCAGCGACTGCCCAATACAGAGGAGCTGACGGCAGCGGTACCAGGCAACCCGGTATGGATCCAGCGCGGCTATCTTGCTGATGGCATCGTCAACGAACTCGGCAGACGGATACTTGTTCAACGCGGCGTACCGGTAAGCGATGACGGCATTTCACCAGCCGCGGAGGGCGGTCTACGTTATATTCTGCGCACGCGCACAGAGGAACGCATGCTCGATCGCTTTCGTGATTACATGAATTACGCGGTCTCCACCGGGCTTACCACAGTGATAGACCAGGGCTGTTGTGATTTTCTCGGTGCAGAGCTCGATATTGATGACCGCCCCAATTTCTCCGTACTAGATTTGCTCTGGCGCAGTGATGAACTGAAACTGCGCATGCGTCTGCAATACGACCACCGCGACATTCTCGAACAAGACGACCTGCGTTCTGTCAGCGCTCGCGTTCTGAATTCACAGATCGGTATCGGAGACGGTTTCTACCGGGTAGTCGGTGTAGGTGAGCGGGTGATTGCCGATGAGGCGACTGACGAAGAAGTCTTTGAGGCTTATCTGAATGTCGCCAGGGCAGGGTGGCCGCTTTCCCAGCACACCATCTGGGAAGATGAAATTGAACGCTACCTCTCAATCATGGAACGGGTGGCTGCCGAGATCCCTATTCGTGAATTGCGCTGGAGTCTTGAACACATTTTTGAAATCACGCCCAACCAGATAGAACGACTAAAGGCGATTGGCGTCTCTGTACGCGTCCAAGACCATGACATCCTGCGCAACGGATCCACAGGCTGGAATCCGGGTCCGCCGCTGAAGACATTGCTTGAAAGCGGAATCCGTATGGGGGCCGGTACCGATTCCGGCGTGGTGGGTCCACTGAACCCATGGCTGGCACTCTATTTCATGGTGACAGGCAAACACATGGGCGGTGAACTAATTATTCCGGGTGAACAGATCAGCCGCCTGGATGCCCTGAGACTGTATACCGCCGAAAACGCCTGGTTCCTTGGAGAAGAAGACTCTCTTGGCTCTATTGAAACGGGAAAACTGGCAGACCTCGTTGTCCTGGACCGGCCATTTCTTGAGATTGCGGAGGATGAGCTGCGAGATGTGGCACCGCTGTTGACCCTGATTGACGGCAAAGTGGCTTATGCCACCGGGGCTTTCTCAAACCTGCAATCGCCCTGAAACCGAAATTATCGGGTAATTTCACCCGCAATTTATCTACTCCAGCCCCTCGGATGACTGTGCCAAGCTTTACATAGAACGCTGCGAATACCTGATCAAGAACAGCGATTCCAAGACCTGGGATGGCGTCTGGGTCATCACCTCAAAATAAATGCTTTCCGGAACTGTGTTTCCTGCTTTTTTAAATAAAACTCAACAGCTATTCCGGTTTTCTGAATTTCAGTGTGAACCTGTCAGATTTACCACTGACTTCAGGCTGTCCTACTTCAAGAGTCAGGGCGTCGTCAGGCATTGCCAGCAGGTTGCTGTAATCGACAAACTCAAAGCCTGAGTCGATCACTTCCTTGATTACCAGCACCGGATCCATACGGCGACCGTTAAAACGCGCACCTTCTTCCATGTGCCTGCGGGTATGATCGACTATGCCGTAAATACCCCCGGGTTTAAGCGCATTGAAGGTGCTTTTATTCAGCGCCATGCGGTCATCATATTCCAGATTATGGTAATTCTGGAAAGTCAGGACCATGTCCACGGGTTCAACCTTCCAGTTACCGGCAGGCCCGATCCAGTTGGCACGTTGGCCTGTGCCACGTACATAGTTGTAATCAAGCTTCTCAACTTTATCCATGCCGTTTAACTGCAGCGTCGGATCCAGTCCTTCACTGTAGCTGCCAAGGTACGGCTGGGTAGTGAACAGCTGACCTTCTTCACGCAGCACCGGTCCCAGAATCTTGGTGTACCAGCCACCAAAGGGCCATATTTCAATGACACGCATATTCTGTTCAAGGCCAAAAAACTCCAGCACCTGGTCTGGCTTGCGGTGAACGTCCCTGGCCCTGTCCTGTTCTGTGCGGATCTCACTGGCCATTGCGGCGCGGACATTGTCGCCAATTGAACCGGTCTGTGCCTGGGCTGTTAATGACAGGCAAAGGATGAAGAGTAAAAAAGGGGATCGGCGCATGGGTGGCTCCTAGACCAGTGAAAGCGGAATCGACGGCAGAGAATAGCAACCGTTATGGATGGACTCAATAAAAACCGGAAATTAAGGCTTAAAGCGGCTTCGCGCGCTTCTGCATGATTTGCAGGATATTACTGCTTAAGATGAAAGCGACAATAAGTACGGCAATCCCCATGGACCACCATTGTAGTGCGTAGGAATAGTTTCTGCCGGTATCAACGTAGACGGTTGGCCAATGACGCACAAAAATTCCTTCCTGGCCTTCATCAAGGCGGACCTCATAAGGAAAGATACTTTCCTCAAAGAGTGGGGCCAACTCCAGGGTGTTAAGGTAGCGTATTTCCAGGGGCCAGCGTGATTCATTAAGATCAATTTCGTTACTGCGCTCGGCCTGCTTGGGAGTAGGGACATATAGCTGTCCCAAGACAGTCCGTTCACCTGTTACAGATTCCACCTTGTCCAGCAATTCTTCATAGGTGGAAGCATATACCCATCCACGACTGACAAATACCACCTTGTCGGACGAGGCCAACTTGAATGGGGTTACCACCTCGTAGCCCAGCGTGTCTTCGTAGGTCTGGTAGATCAGAAACAGGGCTTTGTCATTTAGATATTCGCCCGTCAGGGATACGTGCATGTTCTGAATGGTTAACGCATCGTTTTCCAGCCCTGACATTCCGACTTCTTCAATAGGGGTCGCATAGTCCTGGCCCAGTTCATTGTAGCTTTCCTGCAGCTGGATTTTTTCCTGTGCCCGGCCCATCTGCCAAACACCAAGCCTAATGAGGCCTGAAAAGAGGACGAGCACAAAAAGGGCAACAACCCAGTTAAATCGAACTTCCAGTTCGCCGAAGGTAAAAATCTTGGATTTCATTAAAACAGAAATTACTTGGGGTCTTACTTTAAAGGAGCATAATTATGCCATAAACGGCAGGTGATTTCGGAATTTGGCCTGAATAAAAGAGTTCGCCCATTGTCAGGATTTTGCCCTGAGTGAATATTGCCCTTGGGCAAGTGTTTTTGTGGATTTCAGGCACAAAAAAGCCGGCATTGAGCCGGCTCTTCAGTGTTTATATTTAGGGAGTTAGCCATTGATGTAGTGAACGAAGGTTAAGCCAATAATCACTACAATCATTATAAAGGCGAAGGCGTCGGCATCGCTGTCGCTGCCTTCTTGGTACTGTTCGATTTTTTCCTTGTCGCTAAGCATCAGTGACCACCTTCAGCCTCGTGGCCAGCTTCCTCGCCATGAGTGACATGAACGCGCTCGGCGGCTGCTGGACGACCCATGTAATCAACACGAGTGCCAAATACATAGAAGCCTTCAGAGATCATGAAACCGATGAGAAAAAGCAGGAGAAGAGGCGGCCCAAGAATGGCTGTTATTAGGGCCATACGTTCCCACATGACGTGCATAAAGACAGCGACAATAAACCCTGCTTTTAGGAACATGAAGATGATGATAAGGGTCCAGCGCAGCATGCCCTGGAAGTCAAAATAATCAACCATGTAGGAAAAAAAACTTAGAACAAAAAGTAGAATCCATACCTTCAGGTATATGCCTATTGGATGTTCCTGATCCCCGCTCTCATGGGCCTCAGCAGGTTGTTGTATTTGCACATTTTCCATTGTTTGTACTCTAGATTGTAAATTTAAAAAAATATTTTAGTGACTGTCTTTTTTTACCAAAGGTAGAAGAAGGCAAATATAAATACCCATACCAGGTCGACAAAGTGCCAATAGAGACCAGTTATTTCGACAATGGAGTAGTCACCTTTCTTATCGTAATGTCCCTTTAGTATTTTAGTTGCGATTACCAGCAAGTAAATTACGCCACAGCTAACATGTAGACCATGAAAACCAGTTACCATGAAAAATACTGATCCAAATTGTGGAGCACCCCATGGGTTTCCCCAGGGTCTAACACCTTCTGCAATGAGCTTGGACCATTCAAACGCTTGCATTCCCACGAATGAAGCGCCAAAGGCAGCAGTGATTGCCATTAATATAAAAACATTCTTTTTATCATTATGTTGGGCAGCTCTTACAGCAAGTGCCATAGTTCCAGAACTAGTGATTAGGATAAATGTCATGATAGCAATCAAAATTAGCGGGATATTTACGCCAAATAATTCAAGTGCGAATACTTCGCTAGGGTAGGGCCAGGGCTCAGTGGTAGTTCGGCGAACTTTCATATATCCGACCAGGAAGCAGCTGAATATAAAGGTATCTGAGACGAGGAAGATCCACATCATCACCTTGCCCCATGGCACGTGAAAGGTTTCTTTATCGCCAGCCCAGTCTTCTACTATAGTGCCAGCATGTTGAGAAAGTGTTAGGGATTGTCCACTCATAAATATGTCCTGAAAGTTACGTATATGACAATATTGCAAAAATAATTAACCAGACCAGCAGCAGGAAGTGCCAATAAACAGCACAGAGTTCCACGCTCAAACGAACAGCTTTAACCTCTATTCCGGCCAGTACTTTGAAAGTGCTGCGAGTCCAAACCCAAAGACCGCCGAGAATATGCAGCCCATGCAAGCCGGTGAGCACATAGAAAAATGAATTTGCTGGATTACTATTCAGATAGAAGCCAGCATTGTTTAATTCTTCCCACGCGCTGACCTGGCCAAATATAAAGGCAAGAGTAAATGCGCCGGCGGCAATCATTCCCCACTTAACTTTTTGCTGTTCTGAATTCTTCGCTGCCGCCCTTGTCCACTGCATCACAGCGCTGCAGACAAAGAGAATGAAGGTGTTAACCCAGAGCAGAGTAGGCTCTGGCATAGGTCGCCAGTCATCCAGCTCCATGCGAATGTAGTAGGCAACGAAGAAAAGCATGAAGAGCACGAAGACCACGGCAAGAAACATGCGCAGAGCTATCCGTTTAGGGTGGAGTCCCTCGCCAATTTCTGTGCCCCCAAGTCTGGGGTCTTCGCCCTGGTGCTCCCAGGGCTTGTCAAAGATGCTCTTGAAGAAGCTCATTCATCGTGACCCTTATAGGGAGAGCCATCCTCTGTTTCAACCTCCTCTGCAGGCATATTTTGGGGAACAAAGTCTTGCTTCACGCCAGGAACGCTATATTCATAAGCCCAGCGGTAGACTGTAGGTAGTTCAGGCCCCCAGTTGCCATGGCCAGGAGGATGTTCGTGGGTGAACCACTCCAAAGTTGTAGCTTCCCATGGATTGGGGTCAGATTTTTTACCTTTCCATAGACTCCAAATTATGTTGACCAAGAAAACCACCTGAAACAGTGCCACCCAAATGGCTGCAAGCGTAATGTTTGCGTTCAGCGCCTGGGCTGACTCAGGAATGAAATCGGTCGTTCCTATAGCATAGTAGCGGCGCGGCACACCCAGCAGGCCAATATAGTGCATGGGTAGATAGATCGCGTAGGTGCCGAAGAATGTCGCCCAGAAGTGGATCTTACCCATTGTGACGTTGAACATCTTCCCGGTAGCTTTAGGGAACCAGTGGTATATGGCTGCATAGAGAACCAATACGGGCGAAACACCCATAACCATGTGGAAATGAGCAATCACGAAGTAACTATCTGAAAGTGGAAGATCTACCGTTACATTTCCCAAAAAGATTCCTGTAAGCCCGCCATGGATGAAGGTAAATATGAATCCACAGGCAAATAACATAGGCACTGTGAGACGAATATTACCCTCCCACAATGTCAGTACCCAGTTATATACCTTGATTGCCGTTGGAACAGCGATTATCAAAGTGGTGAAAGCAAAAAAGAAACCAAAATACGGATTCATGCCTGAGACATACATGTGATGAGCCCACACTATGAAACTTAGACCGCCAATCGCTATTATCGCCCACACCATCATACGATAGCCGAAGATGTTCTTGCGTGCGTGACAACTAAGTACGTCTGAAACCAATCCAAATGCAGGCAGCGCAACAATATAAACCTCAGGATGGCCAAAAAACCAGAATAGATGCTGGAAAAGAACAGGGCTGCCTCCTGTGTGATCCAAGCTTTCCCCAAGAGATACTATTGCTGGGAGGAAGAAACTTGTGCCAATCATTTTGTCAAAAAACATCATGACCGAGGCAACAAATAGGGCAGGAAATGCAAATAGTCCTAATATGGTTGCTACGAAGATACCCCATACGGAAAGTGGCATACGCATTAATGTCATGCCACGTGTGCGAGCCTGAAGAACTGTGGTTACGTAGTTTAGGCCGCCCATTGTAAAGGCGATGATGAATACGGCGAGAGACGCAAGCATCAGTACAATACCGCCCTCGGATCCAGGAGTTCCTCCAGTTATTGATTGCGGCGGGTATAGTGTCCATCCTGCGCCCGTAGGGCCACCTGGAACAAAGAAACTCGCCATCAAGATTATGCACGACAATAAGAAGAACCAGTAACTAAGCATGTTGAGGAATGGGAATACCATGTCTCTAGCACCTATCTGAAGGGGGATTAGATAGTTACCAAAGCCTCCAAGAAAAAGCGCAGTCAGTAGATAAACCACCATTATCATTCCGTGCATTGTCACAAACTGGTAATAGTCAGCCGGGTCAATAAACGCAAATGAATCCGGATATCCAAGTTGTAGACGCATCAGCAGGGATAGCACAAGACCCACAAGACCTACTGCTATGGCGGTTGATCCATATTGTATGGCAATAACTTTGTGATCCTGACTCCAGACATACTTTGTAATGAAGCTGTGCGGATGATCATGAAGATCCTCGTCTTGATCCGCTAAAGGTATATAAGCCATTGTTTACTCCTCGTTTTGAGCTGATCTAATTACGACCAGCAATGCTATCTTTTATTCTTTAAAAATTTTAGGTAATGGGTGCCTAGTCTAGGGTATTGATGTAGGCGACTACGTCGTTTATGTCTTCCTCGTCAGCAAGGGCAGATACCATGTGTGTCATTTGATAACCAAGCTGATCCTCAGGGTGGGTACCACGAACACCAGATTTGAAGTTTCCAAGCTGTCTTGCGAGATACCAGTCGGTCATTCCCGCAAGCCTAGGGGCATGGGTTGTCCACACACCCTGTCCTTGATCCCCATGGCAAACAGAGCACTTGCCCTGATATAAATCGTAGCCGTTGGCTAGATCACCCGTGATGGTTTCTGCGGCAGGCTCATCAGGAAGCGTGTCGATATACGCTGTAATATTGTTCATGATTTGGTCGTTGACGATTGTGCCTGCCATTGGAGCCATCTGTGCCCCGTAAACGTCATCTGGATGAGTGCCTCGTGCGCCGTTTTTGTAATATGCAATTTGCTGGCGAATGTACCAATCCTCTTGGCCGGCAAGTTTGGGAGCGTTGAGAGCGGCATTACCCTCGCCATTAGCGCCATGACAGGCCGAGCAAACAGCGTAGGATGCCTGACCGGCTACCGCGTTTCCGGCTGGCGCATTTTGAGTCTCGGCAAAAGTTTTCTGATCAGCGAGCCAGGCATCGTAATCTTCCCGGCCCTCGACCACAACTCTGCCTCTCATCGCAAAGTGACCTAGTCCACAATGCTCCTCACAGAGTATGTCGAATGCGCCAGTTTGCGTTGGCTCAAGCCAAAGGTAGGTCACGGTGCCAGGGACCATGTCCATCTTGACCCTGAAAGGGGCAACGGTGTAGTCGTGTAGCACATCTTTTGAGCGCAATAGTACATGTACAGGCTCGTCTACCGGGAGGTGCATTTCTTTTGATTCTACTATCAGGTCGTCTTGGCCGAACGGGTCATCAGGATTCACACCCAATGGGTTATCTATGCTTATATACTCTGAACCTGCGGTGCCCAGCACCCCATCGGCGCCAGGGTACCTGAAGCTCCATTGC
>RFVC01000241.1 GCA_009922595.1 Gammaproteobacteria bacterium
GACGTTGCCCTTATTTGGGGTATCATGTGGCACATCTTCGAAAACAAGTGGGAGGATAAAGAGTTTATCCGCCAGCGTGTTTACGGCATGGAAGATGTGTTGGCTGAAGTCAAAAAATGGACACCTGCTGAAACCGAGCGTGTGACTGGTGTGCCAGGTTCACAGCTTAAGCGTGTTGCAAAGATTATGGCAAACAACCGCCCAGGCACATTTGTATGGTGTATGGGTGGCACGCAGCACACAAATGGTAACAACAACACCCGTGCATATTGTGCGCTTCAGCTGGCTCTCGGAAACATGGGCACTGCCGGTGGCGGTGCAAATATTTTCCGTGGTCATGATAATGTTCAAGGCGCGACAGACTTCTGTGTTCTTTCCCACTCACTGCCTGGCTATTATGGCCTGTCAGCTGGTGCGTGGAAGCATTGGGCACGTGTTTGGGGCGAAGACATTGAATGGCTAAAAGGTCGGTTTGCGTCAATAAAAGGCAAAGACGGTAAGTCAAAGAGCCTCATGAATTCAAGCGGCATTCCGGTGTCACGCTGGATTGATGGTGTTTTGGAAGATAAAGAGAACATCGATCAGCCTGACAATCTTCGTGCTATGGTGTTCTGGGGACATGCTCCAAACTCACAGACCCGTATGAAGGAAATGAAGACGGCGATGGAAAAGCTCGATCTGATGGTCGTGATTGATCCTTACCCAACTGTCTCTGCTGTGTTATCTGATCGCACAGACGGTGTTTATCTGTTGCCAGCAACAACACAGTTTGAGACCTACGGTTCGGTAACAGCGTCAAACCGTTCGCTGCAGTGGCGTGAAAAGGTCATCGAGCCATCGTTTGACTCATTGCCTGATCATACAATCATCTACAAGTTCGCCAAGAAATTTGGTTTTGCTGATCGCATGTTCCGTAAGATCAAGGTTACCAACGATGAGCCGTTGATTGAAGATGTGACCCGTGAATTCAACGGTGGCATGTGGACAATCGGATACACTGGTCAATCGCCAGAGCGTCTGAAGGCACACATGGCTAACCAGCATGTTTTCGACAGAACAACATTGCAAGCAGTTGGTGGTGAGCTTGATGGCGATTATTATGGCTTGCCGTGGCCCTGCTGGGGTACGGCAGAGATGGGTCACCCAGGAACACCTCTACTATATGACACTTCAAAACCAGTGGCTGAAGGGGGTCTTTGTTTCCGTGCCCG
>RFVC01000242.1 GCA_009922595.1 Gammaproteobacteria bacterium
CAATTCTTGCCGTGTCTTTGTGGCAAGGACTATTATCACAATTCGTTCTCTACTTCTCTACGCATCTAAGCGCACCAAAAACCCCACGCACCAGGCCCAAAGTCAGAGGTAAACCCATGCGTCTACAAATGCTGACTCCTCTGTTTTTCCTCTGCATGTGTTCGATGCTGTTCCCTACTCCTGTCGTGGCTCAGAATCAGTCGACGGCGGGAAACAGAAAACTGGTTTGGGAGGACAACTTTGATGGAGATTCTCTTGATTTTTCAAAATGGGGAGTCGAGGTGAATGCATTTGGTGGAGGGAACAATGAATTGCAAATTTATACCGATCGAAAAGAGAACGTCCGTGTAGCTGGCGGCAACTTGATTCTGGAGGCAAGGCGTGACAACGCGAGCATCGCGGGAACTACGCGTCAGTACTCCTCGGGCCGAGTAAGGACAAAGAATCGCGGCGACTGGAAATACGGGCGTATCGAAGTCCGCGCGAAGTTGCCCGCCGGGGCAGGCCTCTGGCCGGCCATCTGGATGCTTCCGACTGACGAAAAGTATGGCGGTTGGGCGAAGAGTGGTGAAATCGACATCATGGAGTTTCGGGGGCAAAACGCCAATGAAATTCTGGGGACATTGCACTACGGTGACGCGTGGCCAAGGAATACGTCTTCAGGAAAAGAGTACAAACTGCCTGAGGGCAACTTCACCGATGCTTTCCATACATTTGCCATCGAATGGCGAGCTGGAGAAATCCAATGGTTTGTCGATGGGAAATTGGTGCAGACTCAAACCAAATGGAGCACGACGGGCGGTGCCTTTCCTGCCCCATTTGATCAAAAGTTCCATCTTCTTCTGAATCTGGCAGTCGGTGGCGGTTTTGTGGGGCCTGTGGGTGGTGATACGGAGTTTCCTGCACAGTACCTGATCGATTACGTCCGTGTTTATCAGTAAAGAACGTGAGCGGTAGATCCGAGGAGATGCGTTCACCCCAATTTTCCATTGATGACGCAGGCAGCGTTGAGCCGCCATGGCGGAATGGCCATCAAACCAATTCAGGCCTCAATTCTGCTTCCAGCCAGTCCCCGTTTTGGAATTCCCGCGTGAGAAATCCTGGCTCAGCAGGGCAATGCGTTCCCCGAGAAATCAAGCCGTGGCCTTTGCGTTTTTCACGGGCGACTGCGGCCGCTTCGCTTGCTCTGTTCCAACAGCGA
>RFVC01000243.1 GCA_009922595.1 Gammaproteobacteria bacterium
TTTCTGTTCGAACCTGATGCGGCGGACTACAAGAAGCGATTTGAACCGCAGGATGAGCAATTCAAGGAGGACTGGCTGGCCCGAACATGTGAACTAGTAGACAAATACGACCCCGACTTAGTCTGGTTTGATTTCGGGATCACAGCCGGCCAAGAAACTACCTATCAAGAGAATCACTTCTCGCCATACCTGCAGCGATTTGCTGCCTATTACTACAACAAGACAGTCAGTCGCAACGGACCGATTGGCGTTATCAACTACAAGTGGAAGGCGTTTCCTGAAGGAGCAGCAGTGCTCGACCTAGAAAGGTCAAAGATGGATGCCATACGCGAGCCGTTTTGGCAAACAGATACGGCAATTAGCAGCAGTTCTTGGGGCTACACGAAGGGGCAGAAGTACAAGACTGCAGGGCGTTTAATCGACGACCTCGTAGACATTGTCTCGAAAAACGGCTGCCTGCTACTCAATGTTGGGCCCCGATCCGATGGAACGATACCAAAAAAAGATCAGGAAATCCTTAGTGAAATTGGTCGTTGGCTTGAGGTAAATGGTGAGGCTATTTACGGAACGACTCACTGGGTGACCTATGGGGAAGGGCCAACTGGAACATCAACGGGTCATCTCGCAGAAAAGAATGACAAGCCGTTTACGTCCCAAGATATTCGGTTCACGCTGGGCGAAGAAGCACTCTATGCCACGGTGCTGGGAGAACCCGAGGACACGGCAATTACGATCGCAATGCTAAAGTCGGGGAACACAGCCTTGCCGGAAATCCAATCAGTTTCGCTCCTAGGAAGCCAGCACGCTATCAAATGGAATCGCGACGCGAACGGATTGCATCTGGTCTTGCCGAAGCCGTTACCGGGCAAGCACGCGTATGTATTTAAAATCAAGGCCGGGCTGCATAAGCAATAAGCCAGCAGTTCAAGTAGCCAACAGCAGCGAACAGAACGGTCGTTGTTTGCCTGCAGGATTCTTTCAAAGAGAGGCGGTGGTGTGATGGTGCGGCATGTCGGTTTTGCTCAGTCAACCTGTCGCAGCCTGATGCTGGAAGTGTTCTGGGTACTCTACCTTGTGGTTGTGATGGCCATTGGTGGGAGTACCGCTATTGCTCAAGAGTATCCGAATATCGTGGTTGTTTTGGCTGATGATTTGGGGCTGGGTGATATTAGCCATTACGTGCGAAATATTCAGAAAAAG
>RFVC01000244.1 GCA_009922595.1 Gammaproteobacteria bacterium
AGAAGATCTTGCAGCTCGCGTAGATGATCCAGATCTAGATATCGAAGTGGGGGACATCATGGTGCTTAAAGGCGCTGGGCCTGTTGCTGCTGGCATGCCAGAAGCCGGGTATTTGCCAATTCCCAAGAAATTAGCGCGTGCAGGTGTAAAGGATATGTTGCGCCTTTCGGATGCACGCATGTCTGGTACCGCCTTTGGAACCATCGTTTTGCATGTTTCTCCAGAGGCAGGTGTAGGTGGACCATTAGCCGCTGTTCAGAATGGTGACCGCATTCACTTTTCGGTCAAAAATAAATCCATCGACCTTCTGGTTCCTGAAAGTGAAATTGCGGATCGGCTTGCAAAATTCAAACCAGTCAAAACTCATAAACGAGGATACCGGTCTCTCTACGAACAGGCGGTCCTTCAGGCTCCGGATGGCTGTGATTTTGATTTTCTCACGCATTCCGGTAAGGCAAATAAGTAAGGCTACCCAATGAATCTGTTTAAGAAATTACAGGAACGTGCTGCAAACGATAACCTTATCCGAGTAGGCATGATAGGAGCAGGCAAGTTTGGCACAATGTTTTTGGCACAAGCCATGCGAATACCTGCGATTCACATAGTAAGTGTCGTTGATTTGAACCCTTCAAACGCAATATCGAATATGAAACTGGTAGGCTGGGCAGACGAGGCAACGTGTGCCAGCAGCATCGATGAAGCTGCGATTTCCGGCAAAACCCATGTTGGCGAGGACTGGCAGGCTTTAGTTGCGCACCATGCTGTGGATATCGTTATTGAAGCAACTGGTAATCCACTGGCTGCTGTCACCCATTGTCTAGCTGCATTTAAGCATGGTAAAAATGTTATCAACGTCACCGTTGAGGCAGATGCCTTTTGTGGTCCGGGCCTTTCCCAAAAAGCAGCAGACGCCGGAGTCATATATTCTATGGCGTATGGCGACCAGCCAGCGCTTGCGAGTGATCTTGTCGACTGGGCACGCACTTGTGGCTTTAACGTCGTGGCCGCTGGTCGAGGTCACAAATGGTTGCCGCATTTCCGACAATCCACACCGGATACTGTATGGGATTACTGGGGTCTAACCCGTGAACAGGCTGAACGTGGACGGTTAAATCCTAAAATGTTCAATGCCTTTCTCGACGGATCGAAACCTGCCATTGAATCCGCCGCGATCGCCAACGCAACTGGTTTGGATGCAC
>RFVC01000245.1 GCA_009922595.1 Gammaproteobacteria bacterium
AAGGTGGTCCTAGTGGCCTCCGGACAGGGGGCTTACCATGTGTATGCCAGAAACGTCCTAGATGGCCTGCCCAATTGGTCGCAGAAAGTGAATTGGCCACAGGATCATCATGGTGGGCATATGGCTCGGCCGGCCATTGTTGGGGACGTGCTCTATGTGCGTCCGGCTGCTTTATCATTGGTTGATGGGAGCCGTCTTGCGATTGAAATGCCCGGAGGAGGCTGTGGCACGTATGCTGCCAGTGAAAAAGCCCTATTTTTCCGATCCGGCAATGTGACGGTATGGGATCAGCAGCAAGGTTCTTCTTCAGCCTGGAACCGTCTGCGTCCTGATTGCTGGCTCAGTACTATCCCTGCGGCTGGATTGCTGCTTTCACCAGAAGGTGGCGGCGGCTGTAGCTGTGGCTCCTGGCTTGAAACTTCCATTGTTTTTGCGCCGAAAATGTGAACATAGTTTGATGAATTTAACATGGATTTTACTGCTTTTTTTAGGGCTTGATGCTGGTCTGCTAAAATCCTTAATATGTCAACATTAGATTATTTACTGTTAACCTATCTAATATTTCCATGATCAAAAGACTGCTTTCCAAGGCGCTTGTTTGCCTTACGCTTCTCGGATTCACTCACCCCATCTCATCCTCTGCAGGGGATCTGACCTTGGTGCCTGATTCGGTGACATGGGATGGCACGGATGAGTATTTTAAGGTTCCATTTAAGGTGACCAATTTCACAGGCATCGTTGGGCTTCAATTTAGTGTGGATTTCGATTCTGATGTGCTAGCTCTGCGCAGTGTTAATATTGCTGGAGATGATTACCCGGTAGTGACTGGAGTGCCTACTTATCAAGTATACGATGGTCTAGACCCAGTGACTTTTGAAATCGTTTATAAAGATGCTGCTCTTATAAGTCTTACTGATTTCAGTGTCTTGGATAAGACGTCCATTGATACGGACAGTGAGGTTACCGCTCTATGGTCAGATCCTGATAACAGTAACTTAAGTGTGGGTAGGACTTTCACTGATGGAACGACACTGTTTGAACTGCAGTTCAAGGTTATTGATCCTACAGTGGCAAGCACCGAGATTGGCGTCGTGAGTGATCCGACGCCTTTCAAGCCTCTTCCCGCAGGAGAAGATGTCACGATTACCTATGCTTCGGTGCAATCCAAGGGCGTGGTGACTATTGCAGGAACAGGAAAT
>RFVC01000246.1 GCA_009922595.1 Gammaproteobacteria bacterium
AGCTTGGCATTGAAAATGACCTGTCAAAAGTCATGGTCAGCCAACAAGTTTCATCCCTTGGGTTTCAGATGACGCTGAATGTACGAAACAAAATGCTGAGCGCTTATAAAGATATCATGAACATGCCGGTCTAATATGTGGCAACTGCAATAGAAAAATTGGCAAAAAAGATAATTCGGGACGCGAAACATGGCTGAAGCAATAGTAAATCAGGACACAGAAATTATGGCAAAAGGGCCGGGTGTATTTACTCAGGCTGGCTCTTTGGTATCACAGGTTCAGCGGATGTATTCGCAACCTGCATTTCAGCGGTCGCTTCCAACAATGGTCGCAGTGATTGTCGGCATTGTGGGGTTGGCGGCTTATATGTATATGCAGAAGCCAGATCGCACCACTCTCTATGCCGGATTGCCTGAGTCAGAAAAAGCATTGGTTTTGGACTCTCTGAAAAATGCTGGGGTTGACGTCACAATGGACCCGGTTACTGGTGAGGTTTTGGTACCGGTTGTTGATTATCACAGCGCCCGTATGACTTTGGCGGCACAAGGTTTACCATCATCATCGGGCACTGGCTATGACCAACTTGACTCGATTCAAATGGGGTCAAGCAGATCAGTCGAAGCTGCAAAATTAAAGCAGACACAGGAAATGGAACTGGCCAGGTCAATAAGTGAGATTGAGATGGTGCTGAGTGCCCGTGTGCATTTGGCTATTCCAGAAAAAGAGGTGTTTGTGCGTGACACCGCCGAGCCAACAGCATCGGTATTCCTGCAACTCGCGCGTGGCCGTAGCCTTGGTCGCAGTCAGGTTGAAGCCATTGTCCATCTGGTGTCGTCATCTGTACCGAATTTAACCAAGGAAAATGTAGCTGTTGTTGACCAGAATGGCGCATTACTGTCGCGCAGTTCGGACAGTCCTGAGAGCCAACTATCTGATGCACAGCTTGAGCATCGTATAAAACTGGAGGACATCTATCGGGCCCGTGTCACTTCACTTCTGACGCCAATCGTGGGGGCTGGTAATATCAATGCGCAAATTAATCTTGATATTGATTTTACCCGCAGTGAGGTGACCGAAGAGGTCGTTGACCCGAACGGTAACGCCCTGCGTAGTGAACAATCAACGAATGACCAGACCATGCAAGCGCCCGCCAAAGGCATTCCTGGGGCGGTTGCAAATACACCGCCAGAATCGGCGCA
>RFVC01000247.1 GCA_009922595.1 Gammaproteobacteria bacterium
AATGCCTAGAGCCAGAATAGACAATATACGGCGACGCAAGAATTACTCCGCATCCAGAATCAGGTTCACTGCATCGCGCATTTCATCAGGAGTAACAGGCAAAAAGTCAGTCTCCTGGAGCAATCTGTTACTGAATTTCATATTCCGCAGCTTAGAGGCGAGGATCGTATTCTTGTTATCGGTAACCTCCATAACCTCCTGCTGAACATCAGTTAACAGCGTTTCATTACCCTTGGCGTCGGTAATGATTCTGAAATGACCCTGTGACCAGCCAATAAGCGGATTGACGCTTTTACTTTCAAGATCTTCAATAAAATAAAACCCCTTTTCTCCTAGGAGCGGAATATCTTGTCCTGATACCAGGACAGCGATTTTGTCTGACTCACCGCCAAGAAAATTTAACTCAAGGTAATCGCCGGGGTTCTCGCCCTTGAGTACATCATTTACTGCCAGCAGGACATTGGTGTATACGACATTACCCGTGTCTATGACACTAACATCAAGAACTTCAGCTTCAACAATTAAGGCCGCCAGCTCGACCATCTCTTCAAAAGTGAATTTCTGAATGGTTGTAGCGTAAAGAGATGTGCTGATAGCCAGAATGGCCGTAGCCCACAGGGTTATTAACAGCTTATAAAAGGCATAGTTCATCAAGGGGCTCTATTATTGCCTCGATAGCTCTCGTCTTTTACGGCCTGCCACCAGCCTTCATTATCCAGGTACCAGGTGACGGTTCTTTCCAGTCCATTTTTTAAATTATGCACAGGCCTGTATCCAAGGTCGCTCTCTATTTTGCCGGCATTTATGGCATACCTGACATCATGACCGGGCCTGTCAGCAACAAACGTTATCAGGCTTTCACTTAATCTACCCTGACTAGCAGGTGGCGAATCAGGGAATCTTTCGCACAATAAACTGTTTTCCTGAAAATACTTGTCGACGATTTCACATAAAAGCTTTACGGCATCAATATTGGCCCACTCGTTATTCCCGCCTATATTGTAGGTTTCGCCGCGAGTACCATTTTCGAGAATCAGCATGATGCCCCTGCTGTGATCATCCACGTAGAGCCAGTCCCTAACCTGCTGGCCATCTCCATAGATTGGCAAAGGCTTGCCCTCCAGAATGTTCAGCAGACAAAGCGGCAATAATTTTTCTGGAAACTGGTAAGGGCCGTAGTTGTTGGAGCAGTTGCTGG
>RFVC01000248.1 GCA_009922595.1 Gammaproteobacteria bacterium
TCTAGTGTCGCCATGGCTGTTTCAAGGTAACCCTTCACAACACTCGCTGACTTGATGCCAGCCTTAGTGCCAACATAATCCAGTCGGAAGGTATCGGCCATTGCCACATAGGATGAACGGTCACCTGCATTTGCATTCTGACGACCCGTCGCAAGGCGCTCCATGCTTTTACTAACTTCACTATTTGCACGCGTTAAAGATGTCTCAACCTTATAGAACGCAGTCGTTGCACCTATATTTGCCATAGTATCTCTCCTAAATTAACCCTGGATCAGCTGGAGCAAGCTCTGCTGTCCTGAGTTCGCTTGAGCCAACATGGCTGTCGCGGCTTGTTGTAAGATTTGGTTCTTCGCGAGGTGAGCTGTCTCCATGGAGAAGTTCACATCATTCACAGTGTTATATCCAAGCTCATACTGAGCGGTCAGGTCCGTCGTGTAATTCACAGCGCTTTCAATTGCTGCGTATTGTGATCCAGCCTGAACTCGAGCCGTATTGACGCGCGCCTGTACTTTTTCGATTTCAGCGGTCAACTTATCAGAGTCCGCCCTTCCCTCACTGGCGGTAAACCTGAGTTGATTGAGTTTTTTGATTACCGTCATCGCACCAAGTGAAGCATCCTTAGTGGCTGTAAAGTCATACCCGTCAGCATCTGGTCCAGTAAGACTAATCCCATTTTTCGCGTTGGCTGTACTTATACCCTCAGCAGCCATAGTGGCTCGGTCAGTTGCATTATCAATAGTGCCTGATGTTGTCGCATCAGTCGCCGCCGTGAATACTTCATAATCGCGTCCAGCGACTATGGTTTGGGTCTTCAAAGCATCTTGTGCATGAAACACTCTATTGGCTGTGGTGTCAGCTGTTTGCGTTGTAAGCCCTTGCTCTAAATAATAAGTCTCGTAGTTGTGAAGATACAGACTAGAGTATGCAATCTTCTTGACGCCAAATGTCATCTGTGCACCGCGACCTCCAATTGAGACGAGTTCGCTGTCTGCACTGGTCACAAATAGGTCCTGTCCTTTATATTTAGCATTACTGAGCAAACGGTGAAACTCATCCGCAATCGCCTCTGCTTCAGCGTCAATAGCAATTGAATCAGCGGATGTGTTTGTATCATTCGCACCCAAAACTGCGAGTTCTTGCAGTCTTGAAAGTAAGCCAGAGGCTGCGTCTAGTGTCGCCATGGCTG
>RFVC01000249.1 GCA_009922595.1 Gammaproteobacteria bacterium
TTATTGTCGTTGCCGGCCTGAATCCCCATGCCGGTGAAAACGGCCACATGGGTATAGAGGAACAAGCCATCATTGAGCCCGTTTTGGAAAGCTTCAGGTCAAAAGGCATGAACTTAGTAGGCCCCCTGCCCGCTGACACACTCTTCACGCCAAAAAATCTTGATAACGCGGATGCCGTACTAGCCATGTACCACGATCAGGGCCTGCCTGTACTAAAATTCAAGGGGTTTGGTAACGCCGTAAATATCACCCTGGGCCTGCCAATAATCAGAACCTCTGTTGATCATGGTACCGCTCTAGATCTGGCCGGGTCCGGCCAGGCTGATACTGGCAGCCTGCGTTATGCCATAAGCTGTGCACGCGAAATGGCAACTCATTGGAGCAGCTATGCCTCCCGCTGAAAAGCATCGGGCTCGTAAGCGCTTTGGACAGAATTTTTTACATGATGCCAACGTTATTGAGCGCATTATTCAGTCACTAAATATTAAGAAGGAAGACAGCCTGGTAGAAATTGGTCCCGGCCATGGCGCATTGACCGATATAATTGTTGAGCAGTGCAAACACTTGAACGTGATAGAAATAGATCGCGATCTCGCGGCCGATTTTCAGTGGCGTTACAGAGACAAGGATAATTTCACACTGCACAATACCGATGTCCTGAAATTTGATTTTGCCGCCAACCTTTCCACAAAGTCAAAATACAAACTTTTAGGCAACCTTCCCTATAACATTTCCACTCCCCTGCTTTTTCATCTCTTCAAATGTAAATCGCTTTTTTCCGAGATGGTCTTCATGCTGCAGCTGGAAGTTGTCGACAGGATATGCGCAACTCCGGGAAGCAAAAATTACGGCAGACTCAGCGTCATGAGCCAGTACTACTGCAACGCAACCAAGTTATTCAAGGTCCCGGCCAGTGCCTTTAACCCTCAGCCAAAAGTAGAATCAGCCATCGTGCGCCTAGTGCCACTGGTGGCACCCCAATATGAGGCACAGGACCCTCAATTACTTGAGACTGTTGTACGCACCGCCTTTTCTCAGAGGCGCAAAACCATCCAGAATAGTCTGAAATCAATCTTGGCCAAACCCTTGCTTGAACAAGTCGGTATAGATGGCTCCCGCCGGCCTGAGACGATGTCGCTGCATGAATATGTTATTATCAGCAACGCCCTCGCTCAGGTAGAATC
>RFVC01000250.1 GCA_009922595.1 Gammaproteobacteria bacterium
ATTGACCAGCAGCAGCGTCTGCAGGGTTACATGCCTGTTGTCGTTCTGCACCTGTACAACAATGGTGCGGGCCTGCTTCCTGGTGCGAACATCCCGTCAGGACCGGGCTTTGTTGACAAGTCAAACGCTTCATCTGTTGCTGCCCTCGCCGGCGTCGATAGATAAGCGCTAAAAACACGAGTGGGTAGCGATCAAGCTACCCACTTTTTTTATGGTATAGAATGATGAGCTCTTCTAAGACTGCACGTCAGGAATCCGACCGTCACGCCAGCAAATCATGGGTCTCGGCGATTTTTTCCCGTCCTGAAGTGGGCCCCCTCGGGGTCATGCTTTTACTGTTTGGCATGCTTGGATATTTCTCTATCCCGGCCGGCGAGTTTTCCATGAACCCGTTTGCCGGCGAAGGTTTTAATGCCCTTGGCATCCGTAACAACCTGCGGGTGATCTCGCAATTGGCAATTATTGCACTTGGTGCGGGATTGCTGATCATTGCGGGGGAATTTGACCTGTCGATTGGCTCAATGATCGGCTTTGCCGGTGCGTGTATGGCGATGATATTGCGATGGGGATTTGCCATTGTTATTCCCTATCTGTCCTTTGATGGCGGTATGCATATTGAATTTTTCACCCTTATTCATATTACGGATGTCTCTCCGCTTACCGCAATTGGCATCACGATGTGCTTTACCCTGTTTTTTGGCTGGCTTCAGGGCTATATCGTGGTGAAATCCGGCCTGCCGTCTTTTATTGTAACGCTGGGCGGATTGTTCTTTTTGCGCGGCCTGACAGAAGTGTCCTTGCGCGCCTTTAATCATCGTCCGGATCAGACCAAGGGCGCAACAACCGTTACAGAGATTCCCGATATCAAAAATATTATCGAGGTGCCAGGCTATGGCGAGATGGAGCGCGAGGCAGCCAAAGCCCTGCCGGAAGCTGATTTGCAGGCGATTGTTTCCAGCCTGCCAGCCGATACTATCGCGGCCATTACCGAAAGGCTGGAATATACCTATAACCGGGTGGCAGAAGCAAAAACAGATATTCTGCTTGCAAAGGGCGTGAAGCCGCTGGAGCGGGCATTGGAAAATGCCCTGGCATCCGGCAATGACTATATGGCCAATACAATTCAGGATAAAATTGCCAATTTCAAGATTGACCCGGTTGTTGCCAAAACCGTCA
>RFVC01000026.1 GCA_009922595.1 Gammaproteobacteria bacterium
CACTGTAGCGCTGCTTGTCTTCCAGGCGCAAGGCAGTTAGCGATCTGCCCCAAACGCAGCCCGTATCCAGCGCGTAGACATTAGGCCAGTTGGTCTCGCCTTCAAGTGATGCCCAGTGTCCGAAAATTATGGCCTTGTTCTTTTTCAGCTGGTGATATTCGTACCAGGGTTTAAATCCGTCTGGGGCGGTTTTGGGACCTGATTTAATGGCGAGGTTTAGCTGCGTTTCTGAATTACAGAACCTGATGCGAGTCAAATAGTTGGTGATGACGCGCAGTCGCTCCATACCTTCTAGCCAGTCATGCCAGATGTCCGGCTCGTCTCCATACATATTGCTGAGGAACTTTATACATTTCTTGTCATTCTTGAGCGCTTCCTCGACTTCGCCGGCATACTGCCGGGCCAGCTTGAAATTCCACCCTGGTGCCAGTCCGGCATGTACCATAAGGAAAGATTGCGGGCCTGATTCAGTATCAAGCTTTTCACGGTGCACAAGAGGCTGTTGCCGAAACCAGTTACAGAATGCTGGGCAGTCAGGGTCATCAATGATGGCCTGCAGTGTATCTTTCTTGCCGATTTTCCTGGCTTCAGTGGCCAGTGCCACAAAATGCAGATCATGGTTGCCGAGAACCATGGTAAAGGCTTTGCCAAGTGACTTGGCGAAGCGAAGTGTTTCAAGGGACTGGGGACCGCGGTTAATGAGGTCGCCCACACTCAAGAGGCGATCCTCTGTGGGATCAAAGTTGATCTTATCGAGCAAGCGCATGAGCTGGTCATAGCAGCCCTGAATGTCGCCCACTGCATACGTTGCCATAGGAAAGGTGCCCTAGTGGATCATGTTTGGAATTGCGAGAACAAAGAGAGGAATCGGAGCTTCGAACAGCTCGCCGCTGGCGGTTTTCATTGTATAGGAGCCTCGCATGTCACCAATTTCACTGCCGATTATGGTACCGCTTGAATATTCGAACGAGCCCCCAGGTTGTATAAGCGGTTGCTGTCCCACAACGCCCTTGCCCGTGACTTCCTCTACCTTGTTATTTTGGTCGGTGATAATCCAGTGCCGGTTAAGTAAGCGCACAGGTTCACTGCGATGATTAATGATGGTGATGGTATAGGAAAAAGCGTAGGAATTTTTACCGGGCTCAGACTGCATTTCTAGGTACCTAGTCTTGGTGTTTATCTCTATACCACAATTATCATCCTTTGGGTTTTCACTGGAACCGAAGTCTGTATTGCCTGTTGAATTGTCCGTTGAACTGCTCACGTTCTCCACTTCTTTACATAAGTGTTTTGTTGGAAGTTGGTCACGATTCTACCTGAGCGAGGGCGTTGCTGATACTAACATATTCACGCAGCGACATTGTTTCAGGCCGGCGGTAGCCA
The DNA here is from genome assembly GCA_009922595.1 of Gammaproteobacteria bacterium. Classification (GTDB taxonomy): domain Bacteria; phylum Pseudomonadota; class Gammaproteobacteria; order Pseudomonadales; family Pseudohongiellaceae; genus Eutrophocola. Next base: position 1,384 of record RFVC01000026.1, read on the forward strand.
TCAATACCGACTTGTTCAAGCAGAGATTTGTCCAAGAGTGATTTCAGACTATTCTGGATGGTTTTGCGTCTCTGTGAAAAGGCGGTGCGCACGACGGTTTCAAGTAACTGCGAATTCTGCGCCTCATATTCGGGTGACTCCAGCGGCACCAGGCGAACGATGGCTGATTCCACTTTTGGCTGGGGGTTGAAGGCGCTGGCCGGGACCTTGAATAACTTGGCTGCGTTGCAGTGGTACTGGCTCATGATGCTGAGCCTGCCGTAATTCTTGCTGCCAGGAGTTGCACATATCCTGTCGACAACTTCCAGCTGCAGCATGAAGACCATCTCGGAAAAAAGGGATTTGCACTTGAAAAGATGGAAGAGCAGGGGGGTGGAAATGTTATAGGGCAGGTTGCCGATGAGCTTGTATTTTGATTCCGTGGAAAGGTTGGCAGCGAAATCAAATTTCAGAACATCGGTATTGTGCAGTATGAAATTATCCTTGTCGCTGTAACGCCACTGAAATTCCGCAGCGAGATCGCGATCTATTTCTATCACGTCCAGGTGCCTACACTGTTCAACAATAATGTCGGTCAGTGCGCCATGGCCGGGACCGATTTCTACCAGGCTGTCTTCCTTCTTTATATCCAGTGACTGGATAATGCGTTCAATGATGTTGGCATCATGCAGAAAATTCTGACCAAAGCGCTTTCGAGCCCGGTGCTTGTCAGCGGGAGGCATGGCTGTTCCAGTGACTTGCCATTTCGCGGGCACTGGCTATGGCATGACGCAGGCTGCCAGTATCGGCCTTGCCGGATCCGGCCAGGTCCAGGGCGGTACCATGATCAACTGAAGTTCTGATTATCGGCAGACCAAGAGTGATATTCACGGAGTTACCAAACCCCTTGTATTTCAGTACAGGCAGGCCCTGGTCATGGTACATGGCCAGCACGGCATCCGTGTTATCAAGATTTTTCGGCGTGAACAGCGTGTCAGCGGGCAGTGGACCTAAAAGGTTCATGCCCTTTGACCGGCAGCTTTCCAGGACGGGCTCAATAATGGTTTGTTCCTCTGTACCCAGGTGCCCGTCTTCACCTGCATGGGGATTCAGGCCGGCAACGACAATAACCGGATCAGCAATACCAAATTTTTCCTGCAGGTCTGTATGCAAAATTGACAGTATTTTGGTTAGCAGATCTGCATCAATGGCGCCAGGGACCGCCGTAAGCGGCAAATGAGTGGTAGCAAGGGCCACGCGCAGCCCTTCTGTGGCCAACATCATGACAACCTTGTCCTTGCCGCAGAGATCCGCGAGGTATTCTGTGTGGCCCGTAAAGGGAATGCCTGCAGCATTGATGATGCTTTTTTGAACCGGCCCGGTAACAAGCCCGGCAAAGTCATTTGCCATGCAGCCCTTTATTGCTCGGTCGAGAGTTTCCAGAACATAGGCACTGTTTTCTGCATTGAGAATACCTACCTCGCAAGCTGCTGGCAGGGTAATGGGCAGAATGGAAAGACAGCCACTCGAGCTGGAGCCAGTGCTGTATTCCTTTAACTTAATGTTTAGCCCAAGCTGCCTGGCCCGCTGCGCCATGAGATCAGGGTCAGCGATGATAACAAGATCGTCTGTTACACCAGAATCTGAAGCGGCGAGCTGCAGGCAAAGGTCGGGGCCTATCCCCGCAGGTTCACCCGGGGTTATGGCAAGAGGGAGGACCATGACGTGGTATTATTCTTCTATCTTGATGTCGACGTAGGCTGTGTCGCGCATTTCCGTGAGCCAGTTTTCCAGCTCGTTGTCGAACTTACGCTGGCGTAGAATCTGCTCGGCCTGGTAGCGCATGTTCTCATCGGTCAGATCCTCCACGCGCGTATCCAGTAGTTCGATAATATGCCAGCCGGTTTCCAGGCGTGTCGGTTCTGACATTTCGCCAATTTCAAGGTTCTGAACCACAGCTAGAAAATCAGGCGGGAACTGGCCAAATGTAATCCAGTCGAGATCGCCGCCCGCGACAATTGATGTGTCATCATCAGTATGAACGCGCGCTAGGTCGCCAAGATCTTCACCATTCTGAATTCGCTCGTAAAGCTCGTTAATCAGATTTTCAGCCTGGCTTTCGGTGCGAATTTCGTTCGGTGATATAAGCAGGTGACGGACATGAAACTGTTCAATTTCCAGATTGGCGCCTCCGCGGAGGTTAATGACCTGCACGATGTGCAGACCGCTGCTGCTTTCAAAGGGCTCGCTAATTTCACCCAGTTTTAGGTAAGGCACGACTTCTCTAAAATAAGAAGGCAGTGTTTCTTGTTTGCGCCAACCTTCAAGTACGCCTCCGCGCAGTGGAATGCCGCTGACCTGTCCGGCTGCAACGAACTGCTGCAGTTCGGCTCCCTGAAGTAGCTGCTGGTAAAGAAAGTCGGCAAGCTCCTCGCGTCTGGCCTGTTCAGGACCATCGGCATGTTCTATAAGAATATGGGCGACCATGAATTCAGGCGCGATATCCTGCTGACCGGCCTCTGATCGAAGATAGTTTTCCACTTCCTGGCGGGTGATATCAATGCGCTGGTTTACTGCGTTCATCTGCAGCTGCTGAAGCAGTATATCTTTGCGTAACTGTTCACGCGTCTGCAGGTAAAGACCCTGGCTTTCCAGTACCTGTCTGAACTGTTCAAATTCCATGTTGTTCTGACGAGCAATATTAATCATGGCCTGGTTCAACTGATTGTCGTCTACCCTGACCCCGGCACGCCTAGCCATCTGCATTTGAATATTTTCCAGGATGAGCTGATCAAGCAGATCAGAGCGAATCTGTTCCAGCTGTGCTTCGGAAGGGCCGGGAGCCTGGCTGTTCGCTGTCTGCAGGTTGATCTGCTGTTCAATCTGCTCCCAGCGCATATCGTATTCGCTTTGCAGCACCACGTCGTCGTCGACAATAGCAATAATCTTGTCGATTGGAATAACGTCCTGGGCAAGTGTCTGTCCAAAAAAGAAAAGTGCAGCGACGGCCAGCACTGTCCTCTCAATGCCGGTTGCAAAAACACTGGTTGTCTTATTGTTAGCGTGCATATTCACGATCTCTGTAGCCATTAATGCCATTATTTAAAATGCCGGTGACATTGCCACCTAAGACGCTTCCAAATCCCTTAAGTTCAAATTGTAGGAAAATACCGTTATTGTCATCGACGTTTCCATAGAATAGTGAATCGTTATCGATCCATCTTCTTCCCAGCACCCTCACGGCATAACAGCAGTTCTTGTACTCAAGTCCAGCAATCGTTTCCAGGTTTCGGCTGTTGGCATGATCGTAATTCCACCGGCCTATCAGCCCCCAGTTGGCCCTTAACGGCCATACTGCAGAAACATCGGTTTGCTTAATGCGCCGGTCAAACCCTGAAGCTGTATAAGGGCTATTGGAATCACGGTACCGGTAGCTGAAATTGAGGATGTGATTTATATCAGATTGATACCTGAATTGAAAATTTCCCACCTCGAGGCTGTCATCCTCTGTGTCCCACTCTATGTAGGAGTTTATGCGCCAGTTGTCGTTGAATTTATAAGAGAATTCGGATGCCACGGCGGAGGTATTGGTCCGTTCATCGATGCCGATTCGGTCATTAATGGTGACACGGCGGTCCTTGAAATATTGTATCTGGCCAATACTTGCGCTGGCTTTTTCCTTGCCTCGGCTGTTCAGGAAGCGGGTGGTTACTGCAAGGGTCAACTGGTTGGTGTCGCCGATACGATCCTTTCCGCTGAAACGGTTCTCACGAAACAGTTGGTTCATGCCGAAGGTCAGCTCGGTGCTGTCGAAAACGGGTATGTCGGTCTGGTCTTGATACTCGTTGTATAAATAGTATAGACGAGGTTCGAGGGTCTGGATAAAACTGCCGGTGTTTAATTCCAGGTCGCGTTCAAATATCAGGCCGCTGTCCAGGCTGCCGGTGAAAATTCCACGGTTAGGATTTTCGGTGTAGACCTCTGTTGGATCATCCAGCTGGTAGGAGGCATAACTGTATTTCAGTTTAGGGGTAATAAAAGCACCAGGACTGGCCCATGGCAGGCTCACTTCGGGTTCCAATGTCAGGCGCTGACCGGTCACCATAGCCCCATGTGCTATCTGGTTAGCACTAAGTTTATTGATGTCCAGGTTCCGGTCAAAATGTACGTACTGACTTTTGATGCCGTACTCAAGACTGAGATCCGGCGAGATCATATAATCGAAATTTCCCCTAAGATCTATCTTTGGCAGTCGTTCATATGGCTGCCGGTTTTCAGGAATGGTGGGATCAAGAATCTGATAGCTGAGGGCCTGCACGCGGAAGCGCCAGTCGCCATTGCGGTACTGTAGTCCACCCTGACGGTATAGAAAACTGCGCGTGTTGGTTAAAAGTCCGGAGTTGCCGAGGTCTTGGAAGTAGTCAATGTCACTTACCGCTGAATAATCCACCAGCGCAGACCAGTTGCGGTTTATCCTGCTCTGGTGCTCGATATCTACCTGCCAGCGGTCTGCCACTGGGGGTGATTGCGGGTCCGGCAGAAGAAGTTCTTCCGCATCAAAGCGATTGTCATCGGGCATGTAATTCACTTGCAGGAGGTTTTGTGAGCGCCTGCCACGATAGCGGCCCTCTGCGCCGAACATAACGCCGCGGTCGGTCATGATGCGCGGGTAAAGGGTGGCGTCATAATGCGTTGCCAGATTGAGGTAATAGGGGGTCTGGATATCCAAGCCGCCATTCCGGGTGGAGCCTATTGTAGGTGCAAGAAACCCTGTAGCACGTTCGTCATTGATGGGGAAGCTCAGCATTGGCAGGTAGAAAACAGGGAGACTGCCAAGACGCATGGTCATATTCTTAGCCAGGCCGCGGCCGGTCTCCTGGTTCAGCGTGATGGTTTTTCCTCCCATAACCCAGGAGTTGTTGCCCGGCTCGCACCGTGTATAGACGCCATTGTCTATGGTGACAATTCCGTCAGCATCGGTATAAACGATGATTTCTGCAGTGCCTCTGATCATGTCTTCATGCATCAGGTAGCTGGCATTGTTCAGTGTGCTCACTTCACCGGCATTTTCAACACTGCCGTCAGTTCCCACCAAGAGCATGCCCGGCTGCCTCACGCGCAGATTTCCTTCGAGTGCAGCATTTCCCGAGCCGACGCTATATTCAGCCTTGTCTGCCTGCAGGTATATATCCTCTTGGCGAATGCTGATGTCACCCTGCATAAGAACCCCTTCACCTTCATCCGCCTCGAGTGAATTGGCATTGAGGTTTGCGGTTCCCGGTACACCCTCAATTGAGGGAAATTTAGGTTCGATATACATTCCGCAACAGTTGCCCTGGATCATCGCACGCTGCTGCGGTTCGAGATTTTCAAAACTGACCCAGTCAATGTCGCTGGCCTCTTTGTGGGGGCTTGGTTGAGCGCTGATGCTAAGGGATATTATCGAGTAGATAACTAATCCTGGGAGCTTGCGGAAAAGGGATTTTGAAGAAATGTAAGAGGGCTTAGAGAGCCGGGTGAGTGGGCGGGTCACTTCTCAATCACCCTGTCTATAGGCATAATGCTGAGCATCAAAATATTCTAGTTTTTATGGCACTGCGAAACAAGCTTGTGTCTTGTATAAGAACTTATGGATGAAGCAAAAACAGATCAAGAAAAGTTGCAGAAACGCCAGGCGGATTTGCAGAATTGGTTTCATGAAATATTACCTTCCATCGATTCCAATACCGGCGCGAGTGCGAAAGAGATAGTGATCAATCCCCTAAGCGGGGATGCGAGTTTTCGCCGCTATTTTACAGTTTCCTTACTCGAAAAAATCTACGTCCTCGTGGATGCGCCCCCAAAGCAGGAAGACTGCCGTACATTTGTGCAGGTAGCGAAAAGTTTCCATGCGGAGGGGATCAATGTTCCGAAAATCTATGCCGCGGATTATGAGCGTGGCTTCATGTGTATTTCCTTTCTTGGCGATACCCTGCTGTGGGAAAAGCTTCAGTTACTCAAATCAGAAAACCTTTTCGGTGATGCGAGTCTAATTTACAAGCAGGCGTTTGAAATACTGCTGAAGATCCAGGGCATAAATGCTAACAGTAGCTTGATCCTACCGCCCTATGATGGCGGCCTGCTGGAAAGTGAAATGGATCTTTTCCGGGAATGGTTCTGTAGCGGCATCATGGGACTGTCCTTAAGCAAAACAGACAACGTCCTGCTTGATCATTACTTTAGCCGTCTATTGGATAATGCTCTGTCGCAACAGCAGGTGTGTGTTCATCGCGATTATCATTCGCGTAACCTGACGTACCAAGCTGACGGAAATTTTGGTCTACTGGATTTTCAGGATGCCATGGTCGGTCCGATTACCTATGACCTAGTTTCACTGATCAAAGACTGCTATGTCAGTTGGCCGCGCCCCCTGATTCGTGAATGGGCCCTGCAGTACGCTAATATGGCCCAAACGGCAGGCATCATTAACAGCTTCACTGATGATGAATTTCTATTCCACTTTGACATGATGGGCGTCCAGCGTCACCTTAAAGCCATAGGAATTTTTTCCCGTCTCTATCTTCGGGACAAAAAAATGGGTTACATCGCTGATATTCCGCGAACGTTGGCTTACATAAAGGAAGTGCTCAGCGAGTATCCTGACATGAATGATTTCAGCAAATGGCTAGAAAAAAATATTTACTCAATGCTGGAAACTCGGCTAAATAATATCCTTAATAGGAATCCAGCGTTTTGAAGACCATGATCCTGGCGGCAGGAAAAGGTGAGCGCATGCGCCCATTGACCTTGGAAACGCCAAAACCACTCCTGCAGGCCGGGGGTAAGTCACTAATCGAGCACCAGATAAGGCATCTTGCCCGCAATGGTTTTACCGACCTGGTCATAAACCATGCCTGGCTTGGCTGCCAGATTGAGTCGGCATTAGGTAATGGTGACACACTTGGTGTGACTATCGAATGGTCACGGGAGGAGGAACCGCTAGAAACTGCAGGCGGCATTGTAAAAGCCTTGTCCCTTTTAGGGGATAAATCATTCCTCTGCACAAACGCGGATATCTGGACAGACTTTCCCTACGAAGAGCTAAAAGCGGTTGATGGTGACGAGCTATTGGCATGGCTGGTGCTTGTGGATAACCCGGTACACCACCCGGGCGGAGATTTTGTGCTTGAGGGTAGCAATGTACGAAAACCAGTTGAGAGTGAGAAGGCCATGACATTCTCCGGGATCGCTGTTTACCATCCTGCCCTCTTTGCCGGCCTTTCTCCTGCTAGTAGACAGCCAGTCGCCCCGCTACTCACAAGCGCCATTGAGGAGGGCAAGGTCGGTGGGCAGCATTATGACGGACATTGGTTTGATATCGGTACACCTGAACGGCTGCAGGCCCTCGATGACTACCTGGGATTGATAGCGCATTAGAACTCGAATAGGCTGATTGCCAACAATCTGTTTTTTACCTTCATTAACTTTCAGTTTTTTACACTTTTCTTTGGCTGTCTTCGCTGGTCATAAGCTCTGATGCCACGACATGGCCAGGGAAAGTCGGTACAATGAGTTACTTGGAATCCAGAGTTTTTACCCACACTGAAATGACAGAATTATGGCCGAAAATAATTACCTGATAGCGCCCTCTATTCTTTCTGCTGACTTTGCCCGGCTTGGTGAAGAAGTTAATGCCGTGCTAGCTGCAGGTGCTGACGTCGTTCACTTTGACGTAATGGATAATCACTACGTGCCAAACCTAACAATTGGTCCCGGGGTTTGCGCTTCGTTGTCGGCATTCCTGAAAAAACAGGGCCTAAATGCCCCCATTGATGTTCATCTGATGGTGTCGCCGGTGGACAGCTTGGTTATTGAGTTTGCAAAGGCCGGTGCCAGTTACATTACTTTCCACCCCGAGGCCACCAACCACGTTGATCGCTCTTTGCAGCTGGTGAGAGACCAGGGCTGTAAATCCGGACTGGTGCTGAACCCGGCAACCCCTTTAGGTTGCTTGGAGTACGTAATGGACAAGCTGGATATCATTCTTCTCATGTCAGTAAACCCAGGTTTTGGCGGACAGGTATTTATCCCGTCCACACTTGATAAGCTCAAGGCAGTGCGCAAATTGATCGATGACAGCGGGCGGGATATACGTCTTGAAGTTGATGGTGGCGTCGGCGTTAACAATATCGCTGAAATCGCTGCTGCCGGGGCTGATATGTTCGTTGCAGGATCAGCTATTTTCGGTAGTGACAATTACACAGCGACTATTGCCGAAATGCGAAAGGAACTGGCCGGGTAGGAGTACACATCATGTCTCCCGAGCAGTTTCACGACTTTGCCCGCCAGGGCTTTAACCGCATTCCCGTGTACCGGGAAATCCTTGCCGATCTAGAGACACCTCTGAGTACCTATCTCAAGCTGGCCCGGGGACCTTACAGCTACTTCCTCGAATCCGTTCAAGGCGGTGAAAAATGGGGACGTTACTCCATTATTGGTTTGCCCTGCCGCACATTGATCAGGGTAAACGGGCAGCATCTCACCGTTGAAACAAACGGGGAAATTATTGAATCGTCCGATAGCGGCGATCCCTTTACTTTCATAGAGTCTTACCAAAAGCGTTTCAAGGTTCCTCAACTGAAAGACCTGCCGCGATTCAATGGCGGGCTAGTGGGCTACTTTTCATATGACACAGTGCGCTTTGTAGAGCATCGCGTTGCGCAGAGTACGCCGCCGGATAATGTAAACACACCTGACATTATTCTCATGCTTTCAGAGGAGGTCGTTGTCTTTGACAATCTCCGCGGTAAGTTAATGCTTATGGTTTACCAGGACCCTAAGGTCTCTGATGCCTACGAATCAGCCTCGTCTCGGCTTGATGCCCTGGAACATAAACTCGGCGAACACCTGCAAACGGATATCCAGAAAAGCGACCGTGAAGTAGAAGAGGCCGATTTTGTATCCAGTTTCGGCCAGGAAGCCTTCCAGGAGGCAGTGGAAAAAATAAAGGACTATATCGTCGCCGGAGATGTTATGCAGGTGGTACTGGCCCAGCGCATGAGCCTGACTTATGACGGTGAAGCCATCAATGTTTACAGGGCGCTGAGGCAGCTCAATCCTTCACCTTACATGGTGTTCATGGATATGGGTGATTTTCATATAGTAAGTGCCTCCCCGGAAATCCTGGCGCGAGTGGAAGACGGTAAGATAACGGTGCGTCCTCTTGCAGGAACACGCCGCCGCGGACGCACTGAACAAGAGGACATTACACTTGAAAAAGAACTGCTGGCAGACGAAAAGGAAATTGCTGAACACCTTATGCTGATCGACCTCTCACGCAATGACTCGGGCAGAGTTTCCAAGACCGGTTCTGTAGAGGTGACGCGGCAGATGTTTGTTGAGCGGTATTCCCACGTGATGCACATAGCTTCAAACGTAGAAAGTGAAATTGCGGAGGACAAATCTGCACTGGACGTCCTCAAGGCAACCTTGCCGGTAGGCACACTGAGCGGGGCGCCAAAAGTCAGGGCCATGGAAATTATCGATGAATTTGAGCCGGTGAAACGCGGAGTTTATGGCGGTGCCATGGGCTATCTTTCCTGGAACGGAAACATGGATATGGCGATCGCCATTCGAACTGCCGTCATAAAGGATAATACACTGTACATACAGGCTGGCGCCGGCATCGTGGCGGACTCTGTTCCGGAACTGGAATGGAAAGAAACCATGAACAAGGCCCGCGCGATGTTCAATGCCGTCAAGCTAGCAGAAGACGGGCTGTAAAGATCAGGGACATTACGCATGTTATTGATGATCGACAACTACGATTCCTTTACCTACAACCTGGTCCAGTACTTTGGGGAGCTGGGCGTGGATATACGCGTTTTTCGAAATGATGAAATCTCGGTGGACGAAATTGCCTCCCTCGAACCTGAACATATCGTCATTTCACCGGGGCCTTGCACTCCGAAAGAAGCAGGCGTCTCGGTGGAAACTATCAAGACATTCTCGGGCAAAATTCCAATCCTCGGAGTATGCCTGGGCCATCAGAGTATAGGCGAGGCCTTTGGCGGCAAAATTATTCGCGCCAAGCGGGTAATGCATGGAAAGATTTCTGCCATTCATCATGAAGGCAAGGGCGTATTCAGGGGGCTCAACAACCCCTTTGATGCCACGCGCTATCACTCCCTAGTTATTGAAAGGGAAAGTCTGCCGGACTGTCTTGAGCTTACTGCCTGGACCGAAAATGAAGACGGTTCATTCGAGGAAATTATGGGTGTTCGCCATAGGGAGCTTGCCGTGGAGGGAGTCCAGTTTCATCCGGAATCTATTCTAAGCCAACATGGCCACCAGATGCTGAAAACCATTCTTAAAAAGATACTCGACCGCAAGGCAGAGGAAGTCGCCGAGCGTCAGGCAAAACTGTCGCTGGCAGATCTGGAGCACATGATTTCAGAGGTTGATGCCAGCCGCGGTTTCGCTGATGCACTTGTGCAGCGTATCACTCACAAGCGTCCTGCAGTCATTGCAGAAATCAAAAAAGCCTCTCCCAGTAAGGGTCTTATCCGCGAGGATTTTGAACCCGCCGCCATTGCCCAGAGCTATGCTGACAACGGTGCTGCCTGCCTTTCGATACTAACGGACAAAGACTTCTTTCAGGGCGACGAGGAATACCTGAAGCTAGCACGGGCTGCCTGCAAGCTGCCGGTCATACGCAAGGACTTCATGGTTGATCCCTGGCAAATTGCCGAGTCACGAGCGATTGGCGCTGACTGCATTTTACTTATCGTAGCGGCCTTATCCGAACAGCAGTTAAGAGAGCTTGCGGAATGTGCCCACCAATATGGCATGGACTTTCTGGTGGAAGTTCACAGCCGCGAGGAGCTAGAACTGGCGCTGTCACTGGATGCTAGCATGGTGGGAATTAACAACCGGGACCTACATACTTTCAAGACTAGCCTTTCGGTCACTTATGATCTTCTTCCCCATATACCGGGAGATGTTGCCGTGATCACTGAAAGCGGTATTCATATTCATGAGGATGTCGAGGAAATGATGGCTCATGGTGTATATGGATTTCTGGTAGGCGAATCTTTTATGCGCGCAAAGGAGCCGGGCAAGAAACTCAAGGAACTGTTTTTCAATGGCTAAGCCCGGTGAGACTGGCATCAAGCGGATTGTATCGGCCTTCTATAATTCTTTGAGGGGGTTTCGCGATTCCTGGAAATTTGAAGCTGCTTTTAGGCAGGAATTAATGTTATGCGTTGTTCTAGTGCCGCTGGGTTTTTATCTAGGTGAGAACGGGGTAGAAAAAGCCCTTTTGATCGGGATTTGTTTTCTTGTTCTGATCGTGGAAATTCTGAACTCAAGTATTGAGGCGGCTATTGATCGAATAGGGCATGAAGAGCATGATCTCTCAAGAATTGCCAAGGATATGGGGTCCGCCGCTGTCTTTATCGCCCTAACCCTAGTGGGAATCACCTGGGTATTGGTGCTGTTTTTCTAGGTAGGAATCAGCGTCTACATGAGTGCAGTTATGTGATAATTCCCGCCCTGTTTTCAGACAGCGTTAATCAAGAAGTGAGGTAGCAATGAAAGCAACCATTACATGGAAAGAAGATGCCATGTTCGAGGGAATATCCGGTAGCGGTCACAGTGTGGTCATGGATGGGCCTGAAAATGCCGGCGGCAAAAACCGTGGCGTCAGGCCGATGGAAATGCTGCTGCTTGGGGTTGGTACCTGTTCGGCGTTTGACGTGGTGAACATATTAAAAAAATCCCGCCAAGATGTAACCGACTGCATCACTGAGGTTGAGGCTGTGCGTGTTGATGCAGTGCCAGCAGTATTTGAAAAAATCCATTTACACTTCAAGGTATCCGGTAAGGTGCTTGATCCTGCGAAGGTTCAAAGAGCGGTGGATCTTTCGGCGAACAAATACTGCTCAGCATCAATCATGTTGGGCAGGGCCGGTGTGGAAATGACGCATGATTTTTCCATCGAGGAAGCAAAATAGTGATAGCCAACCATCGTCACACCCAGAACCCTGTCCTTGCCAGGAACGCGAAAGCCGACCTCCCTGAAGCAAAGCGCCTTCATTGACGGAAGATCTTTCGATCAGTGTATGGAAAATGAAGATTCAATTACCGGCACAGAACCGGAACAAGCCTGAATCCATTTAAATTTTATAAGAAGTGGTCTTCATGACCGAGGCGATAAGTCCCATGGTCGACCTGACAATTGCTGGCAACTGGGCTGCGCCAGCTTGTTTGGCATTTTCAGCATGCTGTCCCTCATCCTTTAGCATCTGGTTGAGGATGGCTTTACTTTTATTATCCTGTTCAGGGATTTTTTTCAGGTGGTCCTCAAGGTGGACGCAAACTTGCCTTTCTGTTTCCGCCACAAAGCCCAGACTCCACTTGTCCCCGGCCAGCCCGGCAACAGCACCCAGTCCGAAAGAAAGACCATACCAGACAGGATTAAAGAGACTTGGCCGTGAATCCAGTTCTGCCAGACGGTCCTCACACCAGCTCAGGTGGTCAATTTCCTCCTGCGCAGCATCCTGCATGCTGCCTCGAACCTCTGGCAAGCGGGCGGTCAGTGCCTGTCCCTGGTAGAGAGCTTGGGCGCAGACTTCACCTGTGTGATTGATCCGCATCAGTCCGGCCGCGTGCTTTTTCTCGCTTTCACCCAGTTCGACAGTACCCTCAGCGCCCGGATTTTTACGTCTGGCTTGCACGCTCCCTGGCACTAGAGTTTTTAGCACCCGGTCAAAATTCATTATCAGTTCGTCAATCATAGTGTTTCGTTTTAAGCATCAGCCTGGAGCTTTGGATAATAATTTATTCAACCCGTTCAAAGGGCCATGCTCCTGATACGTGTACTTCTGATACAGAGACTATATTGCCGTCATCATCCGCGTTAAAAACCCACCCAAGCCCAAAAGTACTGTCAAAGGCATTCTGTGACTGAGCCACTAGGATGGAGGTGGCGTTGTCTGTATTTCCTCCTGTATCGGAGTAGCGGGGAGTTCGGGTCAGGTAAAGATTGCCATCTTCAAGATAAACCTCGGCAGTAATGAGGTTGCCTAGCCAGATACCCTGGTAGGTACCTACGTAGGTGGAAAGAACCTCTTCAGGTATTTCCACTACTTTTTCCTCGGCCTGGGTGATTTCTCCGGTGTAATGTTTTTGTGCGGTTTCTGATTCGTTGCAGACATTCTCCAAAAAATCTAGGTCACTGCGGTAGGCTAGGTCAATGGTGGCCTGGACAGGCTGCTTGAGAGTGCCCGGATCTTCATAGGTGACCTCAAGCCTGATAGTGCCGAAATTTACCCGCGTGTAGCGTTCAGTGATTCTAAGCTGGTTGGTATGCGGTAATCCCTCCCGGGTGAGCCAGGTCTTGTCATTGAAGCCGGCGCTTTCGACAATAAGCGTATTGCCATCCCAGCGTGCTGCTGAGTAGCCTAGCCAGGAGGGCAGAATAATCTCATCCTGGGCCAGGGCAGGACGTCCGTCCATGTGAATCTGTCGATATGTCATATCGCCATGTAGCACAACTATGAAGGATGGTGTCTGAACGATGCGGCGTGTTCCGCCCACGGACGGACCCGCGGGGTAGGATGCGGGGCCGTCAGGCAGACAGTTGAACCTTGGATCCCTCACAAAAAAGGTACGTTCCTGCTCCTGCATAACCTCTAGAGCCCAGTCCTGGTAATTGTCTAGGTCAAAGAGTGAGCCGCTGGCGTCGGTCGGCACCCATTTGCCGGAGAAATCAGTTTTGCCATCAAGGCCAACCGGGGCTGGAGCCTGCAGGTCAACAGCGCCATCAGCAGTCCTGGGGAGGCCCGGGGTATCCCAGTTGAACCATTGCGCGCTGACGGGAACTGCCAGTACAAGGATGCTCAGGAACAGAACTAGTTTTTGCATGATGTATCCCTAAAACAATTACGTCGTAAAAGTTTATGTAGTGTATATTATAGAGAAGCTAAATTCATGACCTAGCGGGAAGGGTTACCAGGAGTAAATAATGCGCATCATCACAATTCTTTTGTTCGCAATTACAGCCCTGCTGATGGCCGGCACAGCTTCAGCGCACCATTCTTTTTCAGCCGAGTTTGACGTGGGCAGGCCCGTGGAAATTACAGGGGCGGTCATCGAAGTGGAATGGACCAATCCCCATGCCTGGATCCATCTGGAAACAGCAGATAGCGGGCAGTGGGCCGTTGAAATGCTGGGTGTTAATACCTTGGTGCGCAGCGGCATGACCCCGCAGACTGTGAAGCAGGGTGATGTTCTAACCATTACCGGATTTGGTTCGCGTGACGGCACCAACACTGCGAATGCTTCTTCAGTGCACCGGGGGTCCGGTGAAGCACTTTGGTCCAGCGCCAGGGAATAAACTTCACCCAGCTTCGCGGGCGATGGCCCGGTGGCCGATATCTTTTCTGTAGCAAACCCCGTTCCAGTCAATCTGGCTGGCCAGTGCGTAGGCCTTTGCCTGTGCCTCAGTCACATTCTGGCCAAGGGCCGTCGAGCAAAGTACGCGGCCGCCATTGGTGACAGTATCGCCCTCGGCGATTGTAGTGCCTGCATGAAAAATCTTGCTGTCTGTTGAACCTGAGTCTGCATCCAGGCCGCTGATTACTTTGCCCTTTTCGTAAGAACCCGGGTATCCATCAGCAGCGAGTACTACGCCAAGGCAGGCGCGGTCATCAAAATCGATTTCAGTTGCATCCAGTTGGCCTGCGAGAGCGGCCTGGCACAGAGACACCAAGTCTGAATTCAGCCGCATCATGATTGGTTGTGCTTCGGGGTCACCAAATCGGCAGTTATATTCCACCACCTTGGGTGTGCCGTCTGCTGTGATCATCAGTCCTGCATACAGAAAGCCTACGTAGGTATTGCCTTCCTCTGCCATTCCGTTAACGGTGGGCATTATGACTTCTTTCATGATGCGTTCGTGAATGTCGGGTGTTACCACTGGTGCGGGAGAGTAAGCACCCATGCCGCCGGTATTTGGTCCGGTATCGCCTTCATCACGGGCCTTGTGATCTTGGGAAGTGGCAAAGGGGAGGGCATTTCTGCCGTCCACAAGGGCAATAAAACTGGCTTCCTCACCCTGCATGAATTCCTCGATCACCACCCGGTGTCCTGCCTCACCAAAACTATTGCCCGAGAGCATGTCGCGGATTGTGCTCTCTGCCTCCTGCTCGGTCTGGGCAATGATCACACCTTTTCCAGCAGCAAGACCATCAGCTTTGATAACTATGGGTGTGCCCTGTTCTTTCATGTAGGCGACGGCAGGTTCGACTTCGGTGAAGTTCTGGTAAGCCGCGGTAGGGATATTGTGGCGGGCCAGAAAATCCTTCGTGAATGCCTTGGAGCCCTCGAGCTGGGCAGCCCCGCTGCTCGGGCCGAAACATTCCAGGTTGCTCTCCTGGAAGACGTCAACTATGCCATCTACGAGCGGGGCTTCAGGACCAATAATAGTCAGGCCAACATTGTTTTCAGTGGCAAAAGCAGTTAGTGCTTCAAAGTCACCGATATCTAGTGCGACGTTTTCAACACCTGGTTCATTGGCTGTGCCGGCATTACCTGGGATCACGAACACCCTGTCTACCTGGGTGGACTGTGCTGATTTCCAGGCCAGTGCATGCTCTCGCCCGCCAGAGCCGATGATCATTACATTCATAGTATTTCCTAGTGATAGAAGTGGCGCATGCCGGTGAACACCATGGCCATGCCGGCATCGTCAGCCGCCTTGATGACGTCCTCATCGCGCATGGCGCCGCCTGGCTGTATTACTGCTGTGATGCCAGCTTCTGCAGCGGCCTCAATGCCATCGGAAAAGGGGAAGAAGGCATCGGAGGCCATAACTGATCCTTTTACTTCCAGTCCCTCATCGGCAGCCTTGATGCCCGCAATTTTTGCGCTGTAAACACGACTCATCTGCCCGGCTCCAATGCCGATAGTCTGGTGATCCTTCACGTAAACAATGCCATTGGATTTTACAAACTTCACGACTTTCCAGGCGAACAGCAGGTCGCCTATTTCCTCCTGAGAGGGCTGCCGATTGGTCACAATCTTGAGATCTGATTCGGTAATCACGCCCTGGTCAGTATTCTGAACGAGCAAGCCGCCGTTAACTTTTTTCATATCGTAGGAGGGTGCTGCCTTTGCCGGCCATTGCCCACAAACCAGCAGGCGCAGGTTTTCCTTAGCGCCCAATGCTGTTGCCGCATCCTGCGATGCCGCCGGGGCGATCACAACTTCAGCAAACTGGCGCTCTACGATAGCCTGCGCGGTCTCGGCATTAAGGTCGCGGTTAAAGGCGATGATGCCGCCAAAGGCTGACGTGGGATCTGTCAGGTAAGCTTTTTCATAGGCCTCGCGAATTGTTTGACCGGTGGCCACACCGCATGGGTTGGCGTGCTTCACGATTACGCAGGCAGGGTCGCTGAATCCTTTTACGCACTCCAGAGCGGCATTGGTGTCATTTATGTTATTGAAGGACAGCTCCTTACCCTGAAGCTGCTCTGCAGTCGAAATGGAGTTTTCTCTTGCTTCTGTCTCTACATAGAAAGCTGCCTGCTGATGCGGATTTTCCCCGTAGCGCATTTCCTGTTTCTTGATGAACTGGCTATTCCAGGTCCGCGGAAATTCCTCGACGCCGTCACCGAGCCGGCTTCCGAGATAGTTTGCAATAGCACCGTCGTACTGTGCGGTGTGCTCGTAGGTGGCAACGGCCAGGTCGAAACGTGTCGCTGCGCTGACCCTACCATCATTGCTGCGCATTTCTTCGATGACGCGGCCATAATCATCCGGGTTGACGACTACAGTGACCCAGGCATTGTTCTTCGCGGCCGCACGCAGCATCGTGGGCCCGCCAATATCAATATTTTCTATTGCCGTGGGCAGGTCACAGTCGGGTTTCGCTACTGTTTCTTGGAAAGGATAGAGATTGACCACCACCATATCGATGGGTGGAATGTTGTGGTCTGCCATGACCGTATCATCCTGGCCGCGGCGTGCCAGAATCCCGCCATGGACCTTCGGGTGTAGTGTCTTGACGCGGCCATCCATCATTTCGGGGAAACCCGTGTATTCAGAAATTTCTATCACCGGAATGCCTTCACCACTGAGCATCTTGTAGGTACCGCCGGTAGAAAGCAGTTCCACACCAAGTCCATGAAGCGCCTTGGCAAATTCTGTGATTCCAGATTTATTGGATACGCTGATCAGCGCTCGGGTTATAGGTGTTGCGGAGGAAGTATTCTGCTCACTCATTGCAGTGTTTCGGGTTCCTGGATTGTTGCGATTGAATAGTGGGGTGTGTTTAGGTCAACATGCCGTATTTCTTGAGCTTTTTGCGCAAGGTGCCACGGTTCAGGCCAAGCATCACAGAGGCTTTACTCTGGTTGCTGCGGGTATGGCGCATGACAGTTTCCAGCAGCGGTGCTTCGACTTCGGAAAGCACGAGTTCATAGAGTTCACTTATATTTTCATGGTCGACCTTTTCAAAATAGTCTGTTAAGGAGGCCGCGACACATTCCCTGATGGTCTGCTTTTGTTGATCCTGTATCTGCTCGCTTCCAGTCTCGCTGGTGTGCTGTGAATTCTCGTTTCGACAATGCTCTGAACCATTCAGAAAATTGCTCATGCTGCCATCTCCCTCGATGGTTGTTTTAGCTGTTGTCTTTTCAGGGAGCTAAAAATACTGTCTATCACTTCAAGCTGGTCACTACACTGGGTGATTGCGTTAAAACGCTTGCGTGCTGCGATGCTGAATTCGTTAGATGTTCTGGCTGTTTCAGCCAGGTGCTGCAGGTACCAGGTCACGTGTTTGCGAGCGAAGAAAATACCTTTTTCCGGGCCATAAAATTCATGCAATGTTGCCAGGTGCTTTCGAACTACGGCATGAATTTCGTGAAGGTTGAGTGGGATCATGAAAGTCCCTTGTTCCAGGTAGTGATTTATTTCGGCAAAGATCCAGGGCCTGCCCTGGGCTCCCCGGCCAATCATTACGCCGTCTGCTCTCGTGTGATCTAGCACGAACTTGGCCTTTTCTGGTGAACTTATATCCCCGTTTGCAAATACCGGGATGCTGATGGCCTGCTTTATACTGGCAATAGTGTCATATTCAGCTTCACCTTTGAAAGCGCAGGCCCGGGTTCTGCCGTGCACGGCCAGTGACTGGATGCCGCAATCCTCGGCCAGGCGTGCGATATCCAGGCCATTGCGGTTTTCAGTATTCCATCCCGTGCGGATTTTAAGCGTTACTGGAATATCAACGGCCCGAACCACTGCCGAGAGTATTTCCTTTACTAGGCCAGGATATTGAAGCAGGGCTGAACCGGCTGATTTTTTCAGAACCTTCTTTGCCGGACAGCCCATGTTGATGTCGATCACTTGGGCACCCTCGGCGGCATTGACCAGGGCAGCTTCGGCCATCATTTCAGGGTCCGCTCCTGCTATCTGGACAACACGCGGCTCTGATTCGCCGTCGTGACGACGACGCAGGCGGCACTTTTCTCTGTTCCAGAGCTTGATATTAGAGGTGATCATCTCGGAGGCGGCCAGCGCAGCGCCCTGTTGGCGGCACAGAACTCGAAAAGGCTGGTCAGTGACCCCGGCCATCGGCGCAAGCACAACTCGGGAATCGAGTTTATAGGGACCAATGCTTGTCACGATTCGCACTCTCCGGAATTTGGGAAAGCTGACAATGTTACTCGATTTTGATTTCCGTTTGTAAGCCGGAAACGAAAAATTAAAGCGGAAAAGTGAATTTCTTAGGGATTCCTGAAAACGAGCGAGTACCCGGTTGCTTCAGTTCCTGGGTCTACCAGATCGAGACTGACCTGAATCGAGGAGTGAGCGGGCATGTGTGTAAAAAGTGCCATCTCCGGAGGCAAGTATTCTTCCCGGGTAAATACTCTATTGGCGACTATATGGCCGCTGATATCGTTGAAGTTCAGCTCTACCAGCGGGAAAAGCTGTTCTCTTGGCGCTTCATTGCGAAAAATAAAATTCACCTGCAAGGCATTTTCAGTATCCGGATGAGTGCGGACATCTAGTTCCTGTGTGATGATGCTGGTGAGATCAACTACCTGTGAGTCAGGACAGGCGGCGTACTGGCAGACAATGCTGGTAACGCTGGCAAAACGTGAGTTCTGCGGCAGCCTATTTATGTTATAGACAACATACTGTACTGCTAACCCAGTCAGTAGGATTATGCATGAGAGCAAAAGGGCTATAGTTTTCCAGAGCCTGAATCGATCAGAAACAGTGACGAGTTCTACCGGCGGCTCATCAATAGCCTGAAGATGCTCTGGCTCAAGGAGCGCTAGGGACTCATCATCCTCGAGGGCCGAGAGGTTGTTCATTATTTGAGCCTTGTGTTCTGCGCTAGTGTAATCCCCTGCCAAGACAGTTGATGCGTCTGTTGACAATGGGCCAGGCACGGATTGCAGCCAGGTGAAAGAATCTTCTTGAATTCCAGAGGGGATGCTTTCTCTGGCGACGAAATCCGGGGAAAGAAACGAACTTTCATCAAATGTTTCTTGGACAGGTTGTGAGCCTGAACTCTGATCTTGCTTGATATCTGTTTTGCCTGTAATTTCTTCCTGAAAGGCCTGGCCCACCCTGGCTAAGAAGACCTCCATGCAGAAACCGCATCGAACAACACCGTTAGCCGCTTGCATTTGCTCATCACTGACCTTGAAGGAGGTCTGGCAGAAAGGGCATTGGGTGAGCAGGTGTGACATGGTGATCCAGCGTTGAAGTTGTTGGTTTATTCTAATTCAGCTGAAAATCTTGTCTGAATGTTAATTTGAATTTTTACGTTTTCCATCCAGTCTGACCCAGTCGCCATTTATTTCCGGCTCATTGAATTCGAACCACGCTGCATAGGCGTTCAACACTTTATCTGATTGCTCCTCAAGAATACCTGACAACAGTATTTGGCCTTCTGGTTTGACTAGGGCAGAAAGATACTCAGAGAGTTCCACCAAAGGGCTGGCTAGTATGTTCGCCATCACAATATCGACCTGTCTGACGTCACTGGCTGAAATCGACTGGGCGAAATCTCCTGGAAGGAACAGCGGAAATTTTTTGGAGTCGATATTGTTCTTTTCACAGTTTTCCAAGCTCGCGAGTAACGCCTGCGGGTCGTTATCGACGCCGTAGACAATGTCTGCCATGAGCAGGAGTGCGGCGATACCTAGGACCCCTGAACCGCAGCCATAATCCACCAGGCTCAAGCCTTCTGGTCTGTTAAATGCCAGCCACTCCAGACACAGTGATGTTGTTGGGTGATTGCCTGAGCCAAAGGCGAGCCCGGGGTCTAACGACATGACAACGCCTCCCGCGTTGTCGGGTTTCATTCCCGCCGGACAGATCCAGAAGCTGTTGTTACCAAAGGCCATGGGTTTAAAATCAACCATCCACGCGCGTTCCCAGTCTTGGTCTTCGACCAGGGACAAGAAACAAGAGGCAAGAGAGAAGGAGGAAAGTTTATCGGTCAGCTCAGATTCGAGCTTTTCTTTTGATATCTTACCGGGGAAGAGGGCTATGAGGGTGACTTCATCCCAAATGGGGGTTTCACCGGGTCCTGGTTCATAAAGGGGCTGGTCCTGGCTGTCGGTGTAGGTAACGGATACAGCGCCAGCGTCCAGCATGACACTTTCTACATCAGGAAGCTGATCTGCCTTGCAGGGCTGTTTCACCTGGAGCCAGGGAATAATTATTTCTCCAGCATTTTTTCGAGGTAGTGGATATTCATGCCGCCTTTCTTGAAGCCTTCGTCGCGCATGATGCGTTCCTGCAGCGGAATGTTGGTATTGATGCCGTCCACCAGCATTTCTTCCAAGGCATTCTGCATACGACCAATTGCTACTTCGCGCGTTGGTCCATGGGTAATGAGTTTGGCGATCAGTGAATCGTAATGCGGCGGTACGGAGTAGCCGCTGTAGATATGGGAGTCAACACGGACCCCGTTGCCACCAGGGGAATGGTAAAGTTTTACTTTGCCGGGACTCGGAATAAAAGTTTCCGGGTGCTCGGCGTTAATACGGCATTCTATGGAGTGTCCCTCGACCACAATCTCTTCCTGCTTGATCGAGAGTTCTTCGCCGGCGGCTATGCGTAGCTGCTGCCTGACAATATCAATCCCTGTAACGCGTTCGGTCACGGGATGCTCTACCTGTAGACGCGTGTTCATCTCGATGAAGTAGAACTCACCATCCTCGTAAAGAAACTCTAGTGTGCCTGCGCCGCGGTATCTTATTTCCTGGCAGGCATTAATGCAGGAATCGTAAATTTTCTGCCTGGTTTCCGGTGTAATTCCGGGTGCTGGGGCTTCCTCGACGACTTTCTGGTGACGGCGCTGCATAGAACAGTCGCGATCACCAAGACAGATAGCATTGCCCTTGCCGTCGCCGATTACCTGGACTTCAACATGGCGCGGATTGCCCAGGAATTTTTCCAGGTAAACCACGTCACTGCCGAAGAACGCCTTGGCTTCTGTTTTGGTTACCTGGATGGAATTGATCAGGTCTTCTTTATTTTCCACTACCCTCATGCCGCGACCACCACCACCGGCGGCGGCCTTGATCATGACCGGAAAGCCAATGCGTTCAGCAAGGGCGATGATTTCTTCTTCGTTGTCTCCCAGAGGGCCGTCCGAACCAGGTACCGTAGGTACACCGGCATTGCGCATCACTTCTATGGCAGAAACCTTATCGCCCATCGCGCGAATGGTGCTAGCCGTTGGGCCTATAAAAATAAAGCCACATTGCTCAACCTGTTCGGCAAAGTCGGCATTTTCAGATAGGAAACCGTATCCGGGATGTACCGCATCCGCATTGGTCAGCTCCATGGCACTGATGATAGCCGGCACATTGAGGTAACTGTCCGTGGAGGGGGGAGGGCCAATACAAACGGATTCATCAGAAAGCCTGACATGCATCAGGTCCCTGTCGGCGGTGGAATGGACAGCCACTGTTTTTATACCCATTTCCTTGCAGGCCCTGACAACCCGTAGGGCAATTTCACCGCGATTTGCAATTAATACTTTATTCAGCATGTACGGAAATATCTTCTTTCAATTAGCTGATTACGATCAGGGGCTGATCAAACTCGACTGGCTCGCCATCCTCAACAAGAATAGCTTCGACCGTGCCTGCCTTATCTGCCTCAATCTGGTTCATCATTTTCATGGCCTCAATGATGCATATGACATCACCTGCCTTGACCTGATTGCCGACGTCAACGAAAGCCGGTGCATTGGGTGAAGGTGAACGATAGAAGGTGCCCACCATTGGTGACTTCACCGCGTTAGCGCTGACTGCTTCAATAGCAGGCTCCTTGGCGACTTCCACTGCAGGTGCCACCGGGTTCGGGGCAGGGGCTGGTGCTGCAGCCTGAATGGGCGCCATTTGCACGGCCTGGGTAGCGCCGCGGCTGATGCGAACGGCTTCTTCCCCTTCCTTGATTTCGATTTCGGCGACGTCAGAAGCTTCGAGTAACTCGATTAACTTTTTTACTTTTCTGATATCCATGAAATTTCTCTTTAAGTTGGTTAAATCTTTATTTGCGTTGTCAGACTTTGGCTATTGCTGCTTGTAAAGCGAGTTCGTAACCGCGAGCTCCTAGGCCGACAATGCTGCCAACAGCAATGTCGCTCAAGTAAGAATGCTTACGAAATTCCTCGCGAGCATGTACATTGGAAAGGTGGATTTCAATGAATGGAATGCCTATACCGAGCAGCGCATCCCTAAGCGCAACACTGGTATGCGTCAATGCGGCAGGGTTAATTAAGATATAACCAACGTCATTCTTTTTTGCATCCTGGACACACTGAATAATTTCGGCTTCAGAATTACTCTGGAAAAACTGAATTTCGTGTCCTGCACTCTTGCATTGTCGGGTCAGGGTATTGTTGATCTCGTCAAGGGAGGCAGAACCATAAATTTCTGGTTCCCGTGTGCCAAGGAGATTCAGGTTGGGACCATTGATTACCTGTATTAGGGCCATTGTGTCACCGTACAAACAAGTATTGATTTACTGGAGCACCGGACAGTTAGCCACGGTATCCAAGCCTGATGTAGCGATTTTGTCGCTATTTCCTAGACGATACCTTCAAGTTGGCGGCATTTCTAAACGACTCAGACTTGCCATTATAGGGACATTGATCCCATTTTAAAGTAATTTTAGTACATTTAGGTGATTTTCGGCGATTTTTCGCGGCTTTTAGGCGTTTTTTAGCGAATTTGTCCGCATCATGGGTTAGATTTGTGGCTCAAGGAGTTTTGAGTTCCTTGATCTGCATAGGGTAGCAGTAACGATCCTTGGCACAGCCTTGATAGTAAATACTGAAGGGGCTTGTCCCAGATAACTTTTTTTGCGGCAGGTGCAGCAGCAGACGGGAAAGATACACTTCGGATTCTCCAAAAAATTCATCGGTGACCGTTTCACCTTCTGGATAGTCCGTTATGGCAATTAGCTCGCCCTCAGCATCTTTTAAGGCAATACTTTTCCTATAGAGATAGTAGCCGTCCGCGATTTCCCAGAGCAGCACGACCGTATTAGGGGCCTCTATAAAAGTACTGAAAATAAAGGCTTGATCAGCAGGCATGACGCGACTGTTTATTAAGGAAGTGCCAATACCTGTATTTTTGAAAGGGTTGTCAATAGAGTCGGGCTGGCTCGCACTGTGCAGAGGCAGCAGTAAGGTAAATATCAATAGTCGAAGCAGGGCAGGTTTCATAGCTATTCAGACCCTGGTAATTCGGGAATTATTCCTCGTAACGCTCAAATACTAGGGTGGCATTGGTCCCGCCAAAGCCGAAGCTGTTTGACATGATAGCATTTAGCGTAACGTCATCCCGTCTTTCTCTCACTATAGGAAGGCCTTCGACTTCAGGGTCAATATTTTCGATGTTGGCAGATTCACAGATGAAGTCGTTCTCCATCATCAGTAGGCTGTAGATCGCTTCCTGCACGCCGGCTGCTCCAAGTGAGTGACCTGACAGTGACTTGGTTGAGTTGATGGCCGGTATATTCTCGCCAAACATTTCCTTCACAGCAGCCGTTTCCTTGATATCTCCAACGGGTGTGCTCGTGCCGTGGGCATTAATGTAATCAATCGAGCGGTTGGCGGTAGCCATGGCCATCTGCATGCAGCGCACCGCTCCCTCACCGGAAGGGGCGACCATGTCGTACCCATCGGAGGTAGCGCCGTATCCAGTAATTTCCGCATAAATTTTTGCACCACGCGCTTTGGCATGTTCCAGTTCCTCGACAACAAGGACACCGCCGCCGCCGGCAATCACAAAGCCATCGCGGTCAGCATCATAGGCGCGAGAAGCTTTACCGGGATTATCGTTGTACTTTGTGGAAAGAGCACCCATGGCATCGAACATGGCACTTAGTGACCAGTGTTCTGCTTCGCCGCCGCCGGCAAAGAGTATGTCTTGCTTGCCCAGTTGGATAAGTTCGAGTGCGTTGCCAATACAGTGGGCGCTGGTGGAGCAGGCCGATGAAATGGAGTAGTTAACGCCCTTGATCTGGAACGGGGTGGCGAGGCAGGCAGAAACCGTACTACCCATTGTGCGTGTTACGCGATAGGGACCGACTCTTTTCAGGCCTTTATCACGCAGAACATCGGCTGCATCCACCATGTCCTCGGTGGATGAACCGCCGGCACCCATGATGATGCCGGAACGGATATTCGAAACGTCATCCTGTTCTAGACCGGCATCCTCAATGGCCTGCTGCATCGCGATATAGCCGTAAGCTGCAGCATCGCCCATGAATCTCAGCGCCTTGCGGTCTATATGCGTGGAAAAATCCATGTCGACTGCGCCGGCCACCAGACTGCGCATGCCCATTTCCTCGTACTCCGGACGTCGCACGATGCCGCTGCGTGTTTCGCGCAGTGATTCTAGAACGCTTTGTTTATCTAGACCCAGGCAGGATACTATGCCCATACCTGTAACGACAGCTCGTCGCATATTGATGCCTTAAAACTAATTCCGTGTTACTCGCCCAGCTTTTCATCAGGCTTAAACAGGCCTACTTTCAAGGCTTTAGCAGTATAAATGACCTTGCCATCAACTGAAACTTTGCCATCAGCAATACCCATGATGAGCTTGCGCTCGATCAAGCGCTTGATATTCAGTTCGTAGACCACTTTCTTGCTGTCAGGCAGAATTTCACCCGTAAACTTAACTTCCCCGCAGCCCAGTGCACGGCCCTTGCCGGGATTGCCGCGCCAGCCAAGATAAAAACCCACCAGCTGCCACATGGCGTCCAGGCCAAGGCATCCAGGCATTACCGGATCACCCTGGAAATGACAGTCAAAGAACCACAGGTCGGGATTGATATCGAGTTCTGCAACTATATGACCTTTGCCATCTGATCCACCATCAGCGGTAATCTCGATGATGCGGTCAAACATAAGCATGTTGTCGATAGGAAGCTTGGCATTGCCCGGACCGAACATTTCGCCATGGCCACAGGCCAAGAGTTCATCCTTCTCGTAGCTGCTTTTAGCAGTGAAAAACTCTGATGACATTTTTGTCTGCGGTCTGTATGCCGCTATCCCCTGAAAAAGCGCGCTATTATAAAGATAAGCCTCTCAAAACCCTAATAAATCTGATGAAGAGGCATAATTTTTAAATGCTTACCCATATTTCATCGGTACCATCATTTCGATAGAAACCCTATATAATCACCAGCTGTTGATAAAAAGTCTGGAGCAACAATGACAGCTGGTAAGGTAGTGCCCGTGATTATGGCTGGTGGCGTAGGTTCACGCTTGTGGCCGGTTTCACGCAAGCTGTATCCGAAACAATTTGTCTCTTTTCAGCCTGGCTCTGCATCGTTATTCCAGCAAAGCCTGCTTCGACTGGCTGATTACCCTGACCTTGGCGCCCCAATCGTTGTCTGTAATGCCGAGCACCGTTTTCTTGTTGCCGAGCAAATCCGAAGCCTTGACCCCCTCAGTGATGACAATGATGTCACTATCATCCTGGAGCCCGAGGGCAGAAATACAGCACCAGCCGTGGCGTTAGCAGCCCTGGCTGCCGAGCTTAAGGAAGAGAACGTGGTACTGCTGGTCCTGGCGGCGGATCACCTGATTGAAAACACCGAGGAATTCCACAAGGTTATTGCCGCAGGCACGGCGCTGGCTTTGAATGACAAGCTGGTGACGTTTGGCATTGTGCCGCAAAAGCCGGAAACAGGTTACGGATATATCAAGCGTGGCTACTCTCTAGCTGACGGCTTTGTCGTTGACAGTTTCGTGGAAAAACCCGACCTGGAGACCGCGCAACAGTATCTTGAAAGTGGTGAGTATTACTGGAACAGTGGCATGTTCATGTTCACTGCGAAAACCTACATGGACTCTCTGGAGGCCAATGCGCCTGACATCCTGAAGGTCTGTCGGGATGCCTGGGCACAGTGCAAGAATGACCTGGACTTCAAGCGAATCCCGGGCCAAATATTTGAACAGTGTCGCGCAGATTCAATCGACTACGCCGTGATGGAAAAAACCTATGACGGCGTCGTCATTCCGCTGGATGCGGGCTGGAACGACCTTGGCGCCTGGTCAGCACTCTGGGAGCAGAGTGAAGCCGATGAAGCCGGCAATGTAACTCTTGGGGATGTGATCCTCGATGATGTAAAAAATTCCTATATCCATGCAGAGTCCAGACTTGTTTCAATAATAGGTATGGATGACACTGTGGTAGTGGAAACCCCTGATGTGGTGTTGGTCTCCGACAAGAACCGCGTACAGGAAGTTAAGAATATCGTTGATACCATTAAGTCTTCCGGCCGACAGGAAGCGGACGCTCATGTGCGCGTCTATCGGCCATGGGGCTCCTATGAAAGCTTGGCCTGTGGCATGGGCTTTCAGGTCAAGCGAATTATCGTTAACCCTGGGGCATCACTTTCACTGCAGATGCATCATCATCGCACTGAGCACTGGATTGTGGTGCAGGGCAATGCGCTAGTCGTTAACGGTGATGAGGAAATTAACCTGCAGAAAAATCAATCTACCTATATTCCTACTGAGACCAGGCACCGCCTTGAAAACAAGGGCGATGAGGAACTGGTATTGATTGAAGTACAGTGCGGCGAATATCTGGGCGAAGATGATATTGTGCGCTTTGATGATATTTATGGCAGGACGCAGACCTAAAAATAGATGCAAGAGGTAGGAAAGCCAGCAATAGAATGAATCAAAGTCGACTTGTCTCTCAAGCGCTAAGCTACTGATTCAAAAAATTAATAAGCAAACTTGAAAAATTATGTCTGACTCACCAATAAAAAAATGTTTATTCCCGGCAGCTGGTTACGGCACACGTTTTCTGCCTACCACCAAATCCATGCCAAAGGAAATGATGCCCATCGTCAACAAGCCGCTGATCCAGTACGGCGTCGAGGAAGCCATAGAAGCAGGTATGACCGGCATGGCCTTTATCACCGGCCGCGGCAAGCGTGCACTTGAGGACCACTTCGACATCAACTACGAACTTGAACACCAGATTGCCGGCAGCGACAAAGAAGAAATGCTGGATGAAATTCGCAGCATCATCAAAACCAGCAGCTTTTCCTATACCAGGCAGGTAGAAATGCTCGGCCTAGGCCACGCCATACTTACCGGCGAAACCCTCATCGGCGACCAGCCTTTTGCCGTGCACCTCGCCGATGACCTTTGCTACTCTCCCGACCAGGGTGTGCTCTCCCAGATGGTGGGGCTCTATAAAAAGCACCAGTGCAGTATTGTGGCCGTGGAAGAGGTGCCTAAGGATGAA
>RFVC01000251.1 GCA_009922595.1 Gammaproteobacteria bacterium
TAAAAAATACCAAACTTGCCAGACTGGCTGATGCGGTGCCAGATACTTTTCTGGCACAGATTAATCATGGTGATTTCCCGGCCTGGAAGCAGGTGCTGGATGCCTTGCCTGAGATTTCTCCTGCTTCTTATGAATTAAATGATGAATTGCGGATCGGTGAAGCTGAGCAACTGAGTGATGCGGACAGAGAAAACTTAAAAAATTTATTGCTGGGCCTGCAGCCCTGGCGTAAAGGGCCTATTAATCTGTTTGGTCTGCACATAGACACGGAATGGCGTTCTGACTGGAAATGGGATCGCCTGAAAGAGGCAATCAGCCCATTGACTGATCGCAAGGTATTGGATGTCGGTTGCGGCAATGGCTACCATTGCTGGCGTATGGCAGGTGCCGGCGCAAGAGTGGTAATTGGCGTTGACTCTCATCTACTGTTCAGTATGCAGTACTGGGCGATCCGACATTTTTTAAGGGAACCGCCGGTTTATGTATTGCCACTGGCGCTGGAGCAAGTGCCGGAGCAGCTGGCAACATTCGATACGGTTTTCTCTATGGGCGTGTTATATCACCGACGCTCTCCGATTGATCACCTGTATGCCTTAAAAGATTGTCTGCGCAAAGGCGGAGAACTGGTGCTGGAAACCCTGGTGATTGACGGCGAAGATGGTATGACGCTGTTACCTCAGGAACGTTACGCCAGAATGCCGAATGTCTGGTTTTTACCGAGCTGTGCCACCCTGGAAAGCTGGTTGCTGAAAGCCGGTTATAAAAATGTCAGGTTGGTAGATGTTTGTACTACTTCCATAGAAGAACAGCGCAGCACTGAATGGATGAATTTTGAATCCCTGCCTCAGGCATTAAATGAAAAAGCCCCCTCGCTCACCATAGAAGGATTGCCGGCACCGAAACGGTCTATTTTTATCGCTGAAAAATAACTCGTGCATAAAGCAGTTTACAGGTTCAAACTTAGTTAAAAATTGTTTATTCTAAAAGTCTGAGCTTATCTGACTAGCCTATTTATAGTTGTAAATTATAGATGTAAATGATGTAGAGTTTGCCTTACTACCCTGACGCATGGGCCGTGGGGTATGTGTTGGGACAGGGAGAATCATGGCCAGACCACTGCGAATAGAATATCCAGGCGCTTACTACCACGTCAGTAATACAGGCGAGTAT
>RFVC01000252.1 GCA_009922595.1 Gammaproteobacteria bacterium
AGCAGTGGCTTAGAAGGATTCCAGATGATCCTGGTGAGCTGTTAAGAAGAAAATTTCAGTATCAGGCCGCCAGGAGACGCTTTGAGGAAATACAAAACCCCAACCTGGCAACACAGGAAGGTAACGACGAAATATGGTAAGTCCCCTAATACAAAAACTTTTCGGCGGGTTACTCCTACTTATCACCATTGCTGCTGCACTGGCGCAAGCCCCTACTGATACTCAGAATCTGACAGCATTTGTTGATCGTAATGAAATAACGCTGAATGAAATTCTCACTCTGACGGTGCGCGTTGACAGCTCGCTTGGAAATGCACGCCCTTCTCTTGGCGGTCTGAATCGAGATTTCGAACAGGTGGGCAATATCAACACTCGCAGTTCGTACACTAACGTAAATGGTAACGTGCAATCTTTCGTTGATTACATAGTCAGGCTGCGTCCTCGCTCAGCAGGGACTCTAACAATTCCTGCCCTGCGCATTGGTAGTGAAGTCAGTACGCCTATCAGGGTAACCGTGGGAGAAGCAACCCAGGTTAATCCTTCAGGCAATAATGAAATATTCATCATGTCAGAGATCTCCAAGGACAGCGTATATGTCCAGGAGCAGCTTCTGTACACCATTAAGCTTTATTACTCGATAAGTTTTGATCAGGGCGCACAGTTGACTTCACCTCAAGTGGCCAACTCGGTTGTCCAGCAACTCGGAAGCGATGAAACCTTCTCAGAAATTGTCGACGGCATTCGTTATAACGTTACCGAGAGAAAATTTGTCATTTTTCCCCAGAGCAGCGGCGAGCTGGTTATCCCGCCTGTTTACTTCACGGCAACTGTGGGGCGACGTGGCGGACTGACAAGGTTCTTTAATAATCGCACCAGTGTTCGGGAAATTAACCTGGCTAGTGATACGCATAACATTGAAGTGAAAGGAAAACCTTCAAACTTTCCCGCAGGCCAGACCTGGCTTCCGGCAGCTAACCTGAGCATATTGGAAAACTGGAGCGGCGCGCTCGACAATCTCGATATTGGTGATTCTATCACTCGCAATATAAAGATTTTAGCGACGGGTCTGAACAGCTCGTTGCTACCAGGAATTTCCTACGAGGAAATACAAGGCCTCAAGTTTTATCCTGATCAGCCTGTAACAGAGGACACCGCTGATGAGTTTGGCGT
>RFVC01000253.1 GCA_009922595.1 Gammaproteobacteria bacterium
GAGTCAGCTGTTCATCAAATGAGAGGTCGAGCCTGGAAGAAGGCATTGAGATCTGGTCGTTCTAAAGTATACGCTCTACGCCGCATAACAGTAGATCTGGACTCCACCGTGAAAACTGTTTTTGGTCACCAGGAGGGTGCAGAAAAAGGCTACAACACAGCAAAAAAGGGCGCGAAATCTTACCATCCCCAGCTGGCATTCTGCGCTGAGACTAAAGAAGTGCTGCAAGGTTGGCAGCGCACTGGAAACGCCTACACGGCTAATGGTGCTGTTGAATTCATGAAACAGCTTCTGGCGTCTCTTCCTGCTCATATGAAAATAATCTTCCGGGCAGACAGTGGCTATTTTGGAGGTGCCTTGCTCAGCTACCTTGAGGCCTGTGGCCACTGCTACCTGATAAAAGTCAGTATGAGAAATCTGGCCAAACTGCTCATTAAACAGAATTGGAAGTCTATTGAGAGCCACCCCGGCTGGGAGTGCTGCGAATTCCAGCATCAGTGTGGCAACTGGGAAAAACCTCGTCGTTTTGTTGCCGTGCGCCAGAGGAGTCAACCCAAGCCAAAAAAACAGCAGAGAGATCTTCTCGGGCAGGTGCCAGAGTACGATTACTTCTGCTATGTGACCTCAGAGTCGCTGACTCCCTGGGCCATTCATAAGGCGTACGGAAAAAGAGCTACCTGTGAAACCTGGATAGAAGAATGCAAAAACCAGATGGCCCTTGGACACATCAAAACCGATGATTTCATGGCGAATAGCGCACTGATGCAGTGTTCGATTCTTGCCTACAATGCCGTTCGCTGGATGGGGCTGATCAGTGGAAGTCAACAGCTTATCAAATGGGAGCCTGAAAGTGTACGCAGCTACATCATCCGCATTGGCGGGCATTTATTAACCGGGGGTAAGCAGTTGAAAATAGCGACCGATACGGGGCATCTGTACCAGCAGGAGTGGGATGCCTGGCTGGCGATTGGAGACTGCGCTTAACCTGTCACAGCTTAACTCATTACAGATGTTTGCCTTCTGCAATGCGGAAGGGGGCACTGTGCCTGAAAACCGGAAAGCGTGCTGAAAACGCGAGTAATTCAATTGCACATGGCCATGTGAACACGAGGTTCTGGCTCAACAGGAAGTATTGTGGAGTAGATTAAAGCTTGTTGGGCGTTCAATTTT
>RFVC01000254.1 GCA_009922595.1 Gammaproteobacteria bacterium
CTCTATAAGCTCGCCCGCAATACTGATCGTGGCCGAGGGCACCTGCGGCAGCTCATCGATATCGAACCAGTCCGCCTCCTCGATTTCGGCTGCCTCGGGAACGATTTCCCCACCAGCATAGTCAGCATAGAAGCCCAGCATGAGCAGTGAGGGAAACGGCCAGGACTGACTCTTGAAATAGCGCAGATTATGAACCTCCAGGCTGCATTCTTCCCTCACTTCTCTGTGCACAGTCTGCTCGGCCGTTTCCCCCGCTTCGATGAAGCCAGCCAGGCAACTGTAGAAACCGCTCCGGGTCCGTGCATTTCGC
This sequence comes from Gammaproteobacteria bacterium, assembly GCA_009922595.1. Lineage (GTDB taxonomy): Bacteria > Pseudomonadota > Gammaproteobacteria > Pseudomonadales > Pseudohongiellaceae > Eutrophocola. Next base: position 311 of record RFVC01000254.1, read on the forward strand.
GCCAGCAGGATTTCCCTGCCCCTTACCACGAGCATGATGACACAGGGATTGATGCGGGGAAAAAAATGGTGGCCGCACTGCCTGCAGATAAGCGCCAGTTCATTATCGGAGGCGACCGTCCGGGTGCCGCAATAACCACAGTGCCGATGAGACCTGATCCAGTGCAGGTACTGATTCGCCTTGCCCGCAGTCAGCAAGGCCTGCTCGGAGCGAAACAAGAGCCCGCGCAATTCAAGCTGCGCGAGCCTAGGGATATGCGGATCACAGGAATAAAACCCAAGCACAGCGGTAGAGGTTAATAACTATCATGCATCTTCACGTCTTCTTGAATGGTGAAAATGTTACGCCTCAGCAGGTCAAAAATTCTCACACTGCGTCTGCAAGGATTAGGCTATCTCCCTTCATCGAATTTGCTCAAATGGAGTGCCTGAGTATAACAATCGGAAACTACGCGCCAGCCAACACCACCGTAGGGTTTGTAGCAAAAATCGGCGGGCCAAATTACGAGAAACTGCAGAAACACTGGATAAATCAATTAAGGTCTTTGGCCGCTGACGGACATCCGCTTGTGTTGGATTATTCGGACCATCATTTAGCCTTTTCCTCGCCCATAAAACCCTTCTATTCAGAGGCTGTCAAAATATGCACTGATATTGTGACGCCCACGGCGGAGCTTACTGAGGACATGAAGGTTAGAGCTATTGGCAAGAAATGTCACACCGTACACGACATGGTCGAATATCCTCGCCGCGAACCTGGAAGGAACCCTTCAAGCGGGGAAATTAAAGCGATGTGGTTTGGACATCCATCTAACGCAAACTTTCTTGCCCGTTACATTGACGAACACGGTGATGCAATGA
>RFVC01000255.1 GCA_009922595.1 Gammaproteobacteria bacterium
ATCTGGCTGATCCTTCCAATTTTTTAAGCTGCTGTTTTCGTTGAACTTTCTTTTTTCCAAAATCGTGCGTTTTGACATATTTTTGTACGCGGACACTGCCGCAGAAGCGCAATGATCAGCTATTCCTTCTCCTTCCCCAGAGGGTTGGATAGCGTATTTGGCTGTTACGGATGGTTACGCAGGTGGTTAGTGCTACACTCTCCACAGTCCCCTCTATCTGACTCTCTATGTGCGGATGGTCATCACCACCATAGGAGTCAACGACATCACTGTATCCCTTCAAGTTTTTGCCGCCTTTTTAGAGCCTCAGAAATGAGGAAGACCAATTACTCTTTTGAAAAAAGGCAGCGCGAGATTGCCAAGCAAAAAAAGAAAGAAGCTAAACGCGATAGAAAAACTGAGAAGGCTGTGCCAAGTGATAAAGAAGAAAATTCTGAAAACGTCGTCTGAAACAAAGCGTGGTGAGATAGCTGAGGAAACTGAAGCGTTCCTGAGCGCTGGCCATGAAATCGATCAGATACCAGATGGTGTATCAGGCCTCGATCCAATGGGCCGCGGTAAGCCCACAACACATGGGCAACAAAAAAATAAGGCCAATTAGCTCTGCCTCTGGCGGAGCCTTTTCGAAAATAGTTACGTGGGGCTCTGCTTTGACAGATGAAGTGGATTACCGTAGCGCCAACTTAAATATGAATGCGTTAAAACCATTGGGGGATAATATGAAATCTGACGAACTCAGCAAGAAACTTCTCGCGGCAGAAGCACTATATATGCGCAACCAAATCGTCGATCGGCTTTGCCGCTGGCACCGTTGTCGCGACGATAGAGATCTGTTGCTGGCCCTGGGTACAGTAGAAGAGCTGGTTGGCATTGAAGATGGCAAAGCCGCTGCCTAGGGAAAGCCAAGTGCACGATGAATTACTGGGCAAAATCATCACGTCTTTGATTCAGTTCAAACTGACCAAGGAATCGAAACATTACGCCGATACTATCGATCTTCTGGATGAGCTGGTGCTCGACACGACGGGGCCGCAAGACGATGTTTTAAGCAGTTGGGAATCGGCTTTAATGGGAGTGGTAATCGACGAAAACGGAGACTCAATCCCTTGCTACAGCTCGGCCAGAGTCGTTGAGCAGTACCTGGCTGAAGGTTTCTCTAAAGAGGAAGC
>RFVC01000256.1 GCA_009922595.1 Gammaproteobacteria bacterium
CTTCTTCAAACTCAGCATCGACGGCATCGTCAGCGCTGCTTTCAGCACCAGCTTCGCCAGCAGCGGCCTCACCGGCGGCCTGCGCTTCAGCATACATACGCTGTGCCAAATCGCCTGATGCTTCAGTCAAGTCTTTGGTCTTGGCTTCTATTTCAGCCAGGTCATCACCTTTGATCACTTCTTCCAGAGCTGTTATCGCGGCTTCAATTTTCTCTTTTTCATCCGCTTCAACTTTATCTTCAGCTTCTTTCAGAGTTTTCCGGGTAGCATGCACTAAACCATCTGCTGTATTTCTTGCTGTAATAAGCGCTTCAAACTTCTTGTCTTCTTCAGCATGAGACTCAGCATCATTGACCATTTTTTCGATCTCTTCATCAGACAAACCACTTGACGCTTTGATCACAATGGATTGCTGCTTACCGGTCGCCACATCTTTAGCTGATACATTCAAAATACCATCAGCGTTCAAGTCGAAGCTGACCTCAATTTGAGGCATGCCTCGAGGTGCCGGTGGAATGTCAGAGAGATCAAAACGGCCCAGTGACTTATTCTGCGCAGCCTGCTTACGCTCACCCTGCACAACGTGAATAGTCACGGCACTCTGATTATCCTCAGCGGTAGAGAAAGTCTGTTTCTTGCTGACCGGAATCGTCGTATTTTTCTCAATCAACGGAGTTGCAACACCGCCGAGCGTTTCAATACCCAGTGATAATGGTGTGACGTCCAGCAACAGTACATCAGTCACATCGCCGGCCAGTACAGCAGCCTGAATTGAGGCACCCATAGCAACAGCTTCATCAGGGTTCACATCATGTCTGGCTTCTTTACCGAAAAACTCAGCCACTTTTTTCTGTACCAGTGGCATACGGGTCTGACCACCCACCAGGATCACATCGTTGATATCTGACGCCGAAAGAGCAGCATCTTTTAACGCGACTTTTAATGGTTCAATCGTGCGCTCAACCAGATCTTCCACCAGGAATTCCAGTTTGGAACGTGTCAGCTTAACAACCAGATGTTTAGGACCGCTGGCATCAGCTGTGATATAGGGCAGATTCACTTCAGTTGACTGCGCTGAAGACAATTCAATTTTGGCTTTCTCCGCCGCTTCTTTAAGACGCTGCAGAGCCAGCGGGTCATTATGTAAATCCATGCCGCTGTCTTT
>RFVC01000257.1 GCA_009922595.1 Gammaproteobacteria bacterium
ACTGAGCACCTTGATGTGGCGCTGTTCAAGAGGGCAGCGCCGTTAAGTGCTCAATCGTGATGGCTTGATACCACTTCATTATCAGCAGCCCCATCTTCGAGATCGCTTTCGCCGCGCCAGGCGTTGCGGCCGCACGATAGGGTCCAAATCAGCACCACTGCCCACCACAGCATAAAGAACCAGTCATTCTTGTCGGTGCCGTTCCACTGTAGCCACTCAAAAACATAGAATTCCGCGAACAGATCCACTGCCAGCAGCACCAGAAGGCCGCAGATCCATCGCATTCCCTCACGGACAAGACGCGTCACAAAAAGATTCGGCCGCGCAGTGGGATTTCAGCGGCCGGCAAACTCAAGTCTGGGTAGCTTGATAGAGGAGCCAAATAGGCAGGCCGCTGATCGTCTCTTCTGTTGTAAATGCAAATTCGCTGGCTGTGCTAGCGCCCTCATCATTCCAGGCAACAATAGAGCAGGTGTAATCGGTATTAGGTTCTAAGTCGGTCAATTCTGGATTCAACGCATTTATGGTCACTGGATCGCTGTCACCACAAGTCACTACAAAGTGGGTAACCACCGACCAACCCATATCGGCGCCCGTCAATAAATTAGTGAGAACGAGACTGATATCGGTGCCATCGACCGTTATGTTAAACAGTGGCGCCTCGACTGGCGACGTAGCTGTATTTGAACCCCAGTACATGCGGCCCCAATTTTCATTTCCCCACACACCTGCCAGAAGGCTCTGACAATATAAGATGCAACTCACCATTATTAGTGTTTTAGAACTCATCTTATTTTTGCTCCCTGCGCGTGGTTCCGAACTAGAGTGCCACTAATATAACGGCGGTTCAAAGATCTAGTAAAGACTCTGGAGAATAAATCCAGCGATCTGTCCGGTTCGTATGCTGAAGAGTAAGGTAGACAGGAAAGCAGCCATGTTGCTGTTCACATTACCTATCAGCGGTGATAACCACGCGCAAGAATTAAGGCGCTGGACACTGCTGTGCCTGATGCTATTCATGGGGGCTTGCAGTTCCACTTCTGTCACCGATTATCAGGATCGCGAGCCCCGCTTCGAACCTGAATCTTTTTTTGATGGCGCGCTCACGGCCCATGGTGTTGTTAAAGACTTTTCAGGCACG
>RFVC01000258.1 GCA_009922595.1 Gammaproteobacteria bacterium
ATAACCGAGGCGCCTACAACACCTGTCACTGCTGCGAAGATAACTCCCATCAAGGTAACGCCAAGCGCCATTCCGCCAGGGACATCACAAAGCAGGAGTTGCAATGCCTCGAGAAGGTCTCGAGCAATATTCGACCTCTCCAGCATTACTCCCATAAACACAAAAAGTGGAACTGCAATGATCTGTAAATTCTCTGCAACCAACCAAATTCGCGGCGCAAAATTATAGAATTCGACGATCGAAAATACGTTTAGCCAAGAGCCTATGAGGCCAAAGGCAACAGCAGTACCCCCAAGTGCAAAAGCAATCGGATAGCTTGTAAACACCAAGCCCATGAGCGTTAGGAACATGAAAAGCGGCAGCAGGTCCACAATCAACATTTACTAAACTGCTGCCCCTTTAAGCTCTCAACCCGTCTTATCAAGACCAGATGAGGACACTTGCTTTCGAACTACTAGTGAAACCGAGCTATCAGAAATCTTTAATAAGCGCTTCCGGGGCCAGCTGGCTTTGCTTCGCTGCTATCACCCTTACAGGCTTTGACTGCCGCTGCAGCCGCTGCAGCCAAAATACGTCCATCGGATGCAATTGTAACCAGCTTCGCACCGCGTTGTATCATCTTGGAAGCATACTCGGGCGTCGCACAATGTATGCCAGCACCAAGACCACGCGCGTTAGCCGCATCTATGATACGTTCAATTGCTGCCACAACGTCCTTATCAGTTGGGTCCAAGACTGGAGGAGCACCCATAGTCATGGCCAAATCAGTGGGACCAATGTAGACGCCATCAAGGCCAGGGGTATCTAGGATTGCGTCTAGATTATCCAATGCTTGCGTTGTCTCAATCATAGCAATAGCCAAAATTTCTTCATTGGCATTTGAGAGGTAGTCGGATCCAGCATAAACGACTGCCCTTGTAGGACCACTCGACCGATATCCTAACGGGGCATATTTACAAGCACCTACAAACTTTGCTGCATCTTCAGGAGTATTAATCATAGGGCAAATAATGCCCATTGCTCCTGCATCAAGCATCTTCATTATGATGCCCGGCTCTACCCAGGGCACCCTGGCTGTTGGGGGCACAGCTGTCGTTGAAATAGCCTGAAGCATCGTCACTGCGGCCTGATAATCAACCAG
>RFVC01000259.1 GCA_009922595.1 Gammaproteobacteria bacterium
ACGCGATCCCCAGCAGAAGCTTGCCGCCGAAAAACTGATTCAGGGACGCAGCATCGCTAGCAAAGTGCTAATCAAGCCCGACCAATGGCACACCATGCAGGTGGAAATAGTCGGTCAGCAAATGTGCGTGAGCCTTGATAGCCGACCAGTAGGCTGCCTACAGTCCTCTGGCATCGCCCACCCAACCAAGGAAAGCTTGCACTTCACGGTCACTGGGCAGCCAGTTCACTTTGATGACGTCAAAATTTGGCAAGCCATTTCAAACGATCGCATCCGTGGTTCGACTACCTGGGACAAATGACTCGCCTGGCACCAGCCAACAAACGCAACCAAAGCTGGCGAACAGGTATTGCACACCTTCGATTACCAGTGCAGTTTTCTTTTACAGCAGATTCTGAAGCAACAGAACAGCGCTGTACGCTACGACACCGCCGACGAAAACTGTCCCACCGTTCAGGACCAGCTTCGCAATCGTTGATCTCTTTATCGCAATGACCTGCGCGACAAGAACGATGACCGTGACCATCACCAGCTTAAACCAGACCAATCCCATTGTGCCCCAACCCCTGATGAAATAATCAGCCACTGGATTCGATTCCACAACTATATTTCTCATCATTCCACGGTTGCTGAAATAGAGCAGCAGGAACGTCATAAAGAGATCGAGAAGGCTGGCCAGCACAAACCGGCAGGTCTCCGTCTCGAGTGGCAACTCACCACCAACTACTCTTCGCAGGAAAACAAAAAAACGATTATTCATTGCTGCAAACCGTGAACCGGGCAACCAGACGATTATCACGATGAAAAAAGAAGCAGTGGCCGGCTACCTCTGCTGGGGCAACTTTCACGCTATCAGACAATCGAGATGACGATCTCAACGATTTCTGCATCGGTGAATTCCTCCCAAGAAACTGAGGCCGCAACGCAGTGATTGTCCTGATAAATGGACGTGGAAAAAGCTTTCCATGGCAATCCTGTTCGGCACACAAGTGATCGATCAATTGAATTCGTACCGGATGACTGTTTGTCCTTCGATACGGGTTGATGGCACGGCTTCACGCTAACCATTAAGCAACCACAGCGTGCTTTGAAGCCTGAATCACAGGGTGAGGGAAACCGAGATTTTGAACCCAGAAACGCA
>RFVC01000260.1 GCA_009922595.1 Gammaproteobacteria bacterium
TGAATATGCCCTTGGTCAAGGACATGAAATCTGCTGATGATTTCTTTGCCGCAATGGAGCGTCACGTTGTTGACATGGGCTTGGATGCTGATCTTGCTAAGCGCGGAACCCTGTTGATAAGGGAAAATCTTGTTGGTCAAGGGCGCTCTCCTGCTCAGTGGATACAGGCGCTTAATAGCTTTGGCTACGCCACCACGCTTGCAGGTCCAATGTCAGCCATTCTAAATATCCATGACCCCATGATCGCCAGCGTTAAATACGGTCTTGGCAACACCCTGAAAGGGATGGCACAGCCTAACTATGACGTTCGCGCTCGCGGCATTGACCAGAACGTGGGCGAATTTATGAACAAGGTCGTGGATATGTACGCCAATGACCGTGCTGGCTTTGATGCCATGATTGCTGATGCAATGCGTAATGGCACTGACTGGCTAATGAAAGGTTCTGGCTTTGCCGCAATGGACAATGTAGGCAAGTCAGGCACTATCAAGGCGATCTTGAATCATGCGTCAGAGATTGCCGCAAAGGATTCAAAGACTAAGTGGAAAAATAAGAAAGAGCAGTTCACTAAAGGTCAGCTTGCTCGGCAGTGGGGTTTTTACTTTAACCGCGCTGAGCTTGAAATGATTCAGAACGAGCTGATGAAGCATGGCGGTGACTTCACTAAGTACTCTGGCACTGCCGCTAAGCTACTTGAGGAGCTGGGCTTTGCAGGGCTGGGTCAACAGCAGTTGATTAGTGGTATGGGTAGACCAGCGGCATGGGCTAGGCACCCTAACCTTCGGCCTATGTGGGCGCTTCGTGGCTTTGCTATCAAACAGCAGGCGCTCATCATGCGAGAGATCATGTACAACATTGCTCTCGGCAGAACAGATGAAGCCCTGAAGTTCATGGCTCGCTATGTTGCATTAGCGGCAGGCTCATTTGGCCTGCTGAATGAATCTAGGCAGTGGGTGTTTGGCGATGGTGAGGCATCGTTCCCCGGCTTCCTGCAAAGCGCGGCAGATCAGATTGTGTCTACCCTCTCTCTCAATACCATTGGCTTGAACGATTACCAGTACGGCAGGCTGATGGAGTCAGGGCCGATACCCGTGCTGGCTGAGTCTTTGCTACCGCTCCCTGCAACAAGGGCATACGACAT
>RFVC01000027.1 GCA_009922595.1 Gammaproteobacteria bacterium
CCAGTACTCGTCTAGCCAATAATTTCACGAAGGTAAAAATTCACTGATCTTGCCGGGGCCGTCCTTGCCTCCCAGCAGTGACACTTAGCTTTCTCTAAAATTTTTACCATATCTTACTGATATTAAATGAATTTTTAAATTTTGCACAAAAAAATATTTTTAATATTTTCGTATAAATAAAGTTGTTGGCCAGACAGTCTCATGCATATACTTTTATTGCCTAATAAACCACTAAAACATTGAGGGATACAAAATGGCTAAGTATGAAGGGGGCTGCGAACACATTCGCACAAGTTCCGAAAGCGAACCTATAGACAATCATACCTGTCACTGCTCTGTGTGTAAGAGAGTTACGGGGCAAGAAACAACCCACGTAGTTTTTTTTAATCACGGCGACCTATCTGTAGAGAACGATAGCAACCTCAACAGGATGCCTTTCAATGACCAGAATCCGGATGGGCCCCTCGAGCTTTGCGTTTGTGCTGACTGCGGGACTCCGATCATGCTTGATGACAAACAAAGTCGAATAAGGGTGGTTGTACCTAATCTCATGGGCTACTCCGAGGATTTTCCTTCAGCGTCCTACCATGCTTTCTTTGACGCCGCCTCTGGATCTGAACAACCTTCGGATGGGCTACCCTCTTACGATGCCTTACGTCCAGATTTTGTCTGGCCTGAGGGTTCTTGAAGGTTAACTCCTGAGCTTTTTCACTGCACGCAGGCAAGAGCCTGCGCGTAGTGGAATTTAAAGGCTAACAGTTCCCTATTTCCTCCCTAATTGCACTTTCAGAATTCACGTCTGATATGCCTATAATTGACCAACAAACAAAGCATAGAACTTTGATGGGAGTAATAAGAATTTGAAAACTTTTCTTGTAAAAAATTTTTTTGCATCTGCAACCTTTGTCGCGGTTAGCTTGTTTCCTACTCTCTCGACGGCAGCTGATACACCAGATTTTTCGGGCGCGTGGACAACCTATCGAGGCAACCCCGGAGCCCCGGGTGGGCCGAGCAGATTCATGGGCGGAGAACTGAAGCTTAAACCCCAAGCTGAAAAAGCTCGCCAAGATTTTATTTCGGTCACAGAAGGAACTAACCACGGAGCCGGAAATTCGTGTGTCGGATCTGGCATGCCTGGCTCAATGTTGGGCTCTGGTGGTTATCCCATGGAAATACTCCAGAGACCGGAGCAGCTTTTTGTTGTTTATGAAGCACATAACGAAATTAGGCGTATATATATAGGAGATGAGGCAGGTGACCCGAATGATTATTTCCCGGAACGAAACGGTTACTCCACAGCACGCTGGGAGGGAGATAGATTAATAGTCGAGACTACGCGGCTAAAAACACAGGTCGACTCTCGTTACCCTCACAGTGATCAAGCTTCTATCAGGGAGGAGTACTACTTTGACACGCCACTTTTAGATGGAACTCCGGTTCTGGCGGCAGACCTTGTTATGACGGATCCGCTTTGGCTTGAAGAACCATTAATAACCACTAAACGCTGGCAAGCACTGAGTGATTATCATGTCCTTACCTATGAGTGCACGGAACCATTGTGGTTGGATGAGATGGAAGGTCTTTATGAAGAGGCTGGCCTTGAAATGGTTCAAGAATAGATTACGACCACAGATATAGAAGGTACTCCAATGAATATAATTTTAAGGAGCTTTTCCATATTAGCCCTTGCTCTGGTTGCAGGTCATGCTTTCGCTCATCACTCAGCAGCTCAGTTTGATTTCCGCAACACGATTTTAATTACCGGTAAAGTTCAAGAAGTTAGATTTGCCAATCCTCACCTTAGGCTTATTCTTGAGGTATCCGATGAAGCCCGGGGCACACGAGATATCGAGTATGAGGGCCATAGCAGGAATAACATGCGCCGCCAGGGACTGATGCCTGACATGTTCAGGGGTGGCGATGAAGTCACTATTCGTATCGCTCCCATGCGCAACGGCGAGGACGGCGGTTATGTCACCGCTCTAAGAACGCCCGATGGTGCGGAGATCGGCCGAGTGACTGGGGCGGATTAACCATAGGCATCAGCCTCATTATCCATCCGAAGCAACTGAGTTAAGAAGTGATGCCCAAATTAATATATTTTCAGTTTTTTCTGCTTGTACTAATTTCATCCGCTAGCGCACAGCAGACTGCCCAAATGGATTTTGATAGTGTTGGTCGCGGTGCACCAATTTCGGCCGACATCCATGACTATGATTTTGCCGGTGCCACCATGCGGGTCATGGGCGCACTTGGCCCTTTCAATCAGCGCCCCCGACGTTTTAATGGAAGTGCTGAGCCAGGTGAAACTCCGAAAGGTATAGAACCGCTCCCTAGGGATATTTTTTCCTCTGATGATTTTTATGCAGACCGTCATCTATGGATGGATCCGCGCTACTATCGCTGCAATACCTCAGCAGCACTTGAGGATATATGGGGGGGTAGCCGTCGACCACTTGTAGGCGACAACCCGCCACTCTCAGCGGCTTGGGGGCACTGCGACCGGGACTATCCTCGAGAAGCAATCGTCAGCCCCTACCCTTTTGAAACAGCACAAGCCCATTACGAAGCCCTACTTGAGGAAACCAAAAGTCGGGGCGGGCCCACAGAACATACCTACGCGACCGTTCCCGGAGAAATGAATGGTATTTACATGCATCCGGGGCGCACCCCAAACAATTACTACTGGTACCAGATGCGGCATAACCAGGTTCCTACCATCCTGTCGCTACTGACAGAGGAGTACCAGATGCGATTCGTGCAGGAGGCCTATCACCATGCCAACACCAACGCGGCACAGTGGCCCTCACAATATTGCTGGCCTGAGGGCTTTATGCGCCGCTGGCACACGGCTGCCCTCTGGGAAAACTATATCATGGTGACACCCAACATGGTGCAGATCCTGGCCGGCGTGGCTAGAAACTTCATAACCAACATCCACATCGGCCGTGAATTTAATATGAAGGGGGTTGTGCCAAGACTGGGCGAGGATGTACCCAGATGGTACGGGGAAACTATAGGCTTCTGGGATAACGACGTCCTAATAACTTGGACATCTAATATTCAGGGGTGGAAAACACATGCCGCACCCGACCACTCAAATTTATTGCAGACAATTGAAATCTATTCTCCAAACCATGATGAGGAAGGCAGTTTTATCGGCCTTAATCATGAAGCTATTTTCTATGATCCAGAGGCCTTGGTGGAACCCGTTCGTATTGTACGCAATTATATCAAACAGAATGAGTTTGATGACTCAGATGCGACACCCTATACATTTGTAGAATGCATACAAACGATTTTTCCTGTTGATGGAGTAGGTACTCCCGTGAACCCTGGCGATGTCATCGAATATGAAATACCCGATATGTATGGCCGACCATGGAACCATCTTTGGGAAAATTATTTTGAGCAGAACATGCAGCGCCCTGAAGAGGAAGACATCTTTAGTTTCTAATAAAGGCAAGTCTTGAGCAAAGCTGAAAGGGAATTTTAGGCTAAAAAAAATATCTTTACTGCATTCGGCCTACTTGTATAAAACCATTTAGCCTCTCAGCTTCTAGGCGAAAACTCTCGCCCCAGCGGGACGGAGAAATACTAACTGCATCGCCAACTCGCAAATTAAAACGACGTGAGTGAGTTTGCCTCCAGACCTGGCCACTTTCTAACGTTATGACGAGCATATTGCGATAGGTGTCTAGCTCCGCAACCACGTCGCGGAGCTCTTCTGTCCCGTCAGCGTTGGCCACAACTCTGGCGCGCTCCCTGCCAAAACTTTCAACGGAACTTTCTGATTCAGTTTTATCGTTAGCCGCCCTCTCTTCCTCAACGGTTTGTTCCGTCTCTTCATCCCGGTTACGACCGAAAATACCGCCAATCGACGGCATGCGAATGCGAGGCAAAATTCCCCGGCCATTTTTACTGTCGTCTTCGCTCGCCACGGCTGCCTCTGTTGCCTGGCCAAAGTCTTCAACTGTCGTGGGCGTTTCACCTACCTCAGCGGACTCACTTGCCGCCGAAGCCGCTTCCAGCGCCTCTTCTAGACAGATAACACGCTCTACACGGTCAGTAAAATCAGCACAGGCCAGGAAGTCTTCCAGCGATTGGGCCTGGATGAATCCAGCAGGGAAAGTAAGGAAAATACCCAGAAAAACCTTACGAAACATTGGCAACTCCTTCTTGGTAGAGGCTGACAAGATTAAAGGAAAGCCAAAGTTAGAACAACCTTTAGCCCTGCACTTTAAGCCACAGAGTTTGTCCCTTACACTTGTGACCATGACTTTATATTTGGAAGCTTTAAGCAATGTCTGACAAGGTCTTTGAGGAAGTCGCAGCGCTTGATGCCAGGGGTGAGCACGACCAGGCTATCAATGTGCTGTCCCAGGCCGTCATGCAGGGTAATCATGAAGCCAAGACCGCTCTGGGAAAACGGCTATTTGTCGGAGACCGCTCACCCTACCTCCCTAGAGAAGGTGCTCAGTTCATCATGGAGGCGGCTCAGGCAGGCGTGCCTGAAGCCATTTGTGTTATCGCCGTCTTCCAGGCGACAGGCATCTTTCAGCAAAAGAGCTGGGAGGACGCCCTTAATACCTTAACGCACGCCGCAATTCTTGGTTCTGAAATCGCAAGAGAGCAGCTGGTGCTGCTAGCAGGCAAAGGTGAACCCGCCACAAAGCCGTCGCTACTTACCATAAATGACGCCAACCACTGGCAGGATCTGCGCCAGAACATCTTCATGGAAGAATGGACAAAGGAGGTTGGCGGTGAGATCATCAATGAAACCCCCGAGATAAAAACGTTCCGCCAACTGTTGTCACCAGAAATCTGCCGGTGGTTGATTCGCCTCTCCAAGGCAAGGCTCAAACCGGCTCTGGTATATGATGCACAAAACAGACGCAACTACGTTTCAGAGACCCGCACAAACTCCATTGCCGAGTTCAACCTGATGGATAATGAGTTGCTCCATTTTCTGATCCAACAAAAAATGAGTGCCGCCAGCGGCATACCCATGCAGCAAATGGAGGGAACAGCCATACTGAACTACCAGCCGGGAGAAGAGATATCGCCGCACTATGACTTCGTTGATCCCAAAATGGCTAACTACGAGCAGGAAATCGCCACAAACGGCCAACGTGTTATGACTTTCCTCATTTATCTCAACGACGACTACGAAGGCGGTGATACGGTCTTCACCAAGCTCGACCTTAGCTTCAAGGGCAACACCGGTGACGGCATGTACTTCATCAACTCACTACCCGACGGCTCCTCTGATGCCCGCACAAAGCATTCTGGAACACCACCCACGAGCGGTCAGAAGTGGATTGTTTCTCAGTTTATTCGCAATAGAGAAGTTAAGTACGTTCTCGATTAGAAAGGCAAAAAAAACCCCCGCAGATGCGGGGGTTTTTTATAGAGCCTCTAGGCCAACTTAGAAGTTGACTTTGAAACCTACGTAGTAGCGACGACCAAGCAGGTCGTAGAGACCTGGGTTTGTCTGATCGGAGTTTGTGTCTCCACCGGCAGGGTTGGAGTTGGTCAACTCTGGATCTTCATCCAGGAGGTTGTCAATACCAAACCTGAGGCTGTAGTTCTCGCCAATGTTCCAACCACCATTGAAGTTGAAGACATTGTAGGAACCTGGGCCTTGAATAGTGGTATTTGGACTCTGAGCTTTAGCTGCAGATTCCGCACTATCCAGGTAGCGCCAGCTCAACCCAACATTGAAATCATCCCAGAAGTACGTGAGACGTGTCAGATGCTGGAAGTCGAACAGACCACCACGGTCAAGGGTACCGGCAGCATCAATCAGCGGATCACCTGGCGCAGGTACGTACTCGTAATTGGTCAGGAAGTTCATGTTGCTGTTGATGCCCAGAGTGCCTGGACCAACATCAAAGCTGTAGTTGAGATTCAGGTCTACACCCTGAGTTTCCTGGGTACCCAGGTTATCAAACGGTGTATCAACCTGGGCACGGTCACCGGTAATCGCATTACGACGAATCCTCTGACATGAAGGATTATTTATATCGTAATTTGGATTGGTGGAACCGTTCCAGTTAAAGCAGTTGTTATACACGATTTGCACTGACACGGGCGAAATTGCTTGCTCCAGGGCAATGTCGTAGTAGTCCAGGGTAACGTTCAAACCATCAATACCGAATGGGTCGGTAATTACCGCACCAAAGGTATAGGTCTCACCCTCTTCAGGACCTACGTTCGGGTTACCCTGCTGAATAGCAATTTCCAGTGGGAAGAACGGAGGGTTCTGCCTGTGGAAACCTTCAGGTCCGGCGATACCCGTAATCGAGTAAGTCTGAGTATCAAACAGCGACGTGTTATTACCAATAATCTGACGACAGAGGTCAATAACCTGCTGACGATTCGGGTTGGAAGGCACGTTACCGTGCGGCGCCAGCGTTGTTACAGAACAGTTATCCTGGTCCGGGTGGAATACCACTAGCTGGGTTGGTGCAGAGAACAGCTCGGCAATGTTAGGTGCACGAGTTGCAAACTGGTAACCACCACGCAGTGTGACGTTGTCAGTCGCATTCCAGGTAAACATTGCCTTGTAGGTATCTACTCCACCGGCAGTACTGAAATCTGAGTAACGATAACCCAGCTCCACGTCCAGGGTGTCAAGTACAGGTACCAGCAGCTCACCGTAGTATTCGCGAACATTAATCTTGCCTTGTGTGGCGTTAGACGCGAACAGACCCACTGGGTTTTCCTGGATGATATTTACAGGGTTGCCCGGGTTGAACTCGAAGGAGTTACCACGATAAGTAGCACCCACCGCGAAACGCACTTCACCGGCTGGCAGTTCGAACCAGTCACCAAGACCACCCTGCAGGTTAGCCTCGATAATTTCCTGGGTCAGGTCGCTGCGGTTTACCAGACGGGTATCGATGCTGTCCAGACAATCTTCAGACGGCGTGAACTGCTCGAATACCGGCAGACCGGTAGTACAGGTCAGGCTGTAGCCTGAACCAGGGTTAATACCGCCGACACGGCCGGGGCTGTAACCGGTTACCCGTCCAAAGTTTGGTGCATAAACCAGGTTCTGGTAACGCTGCAGTGAAGGCAGCCTGTTGTTGACCGCTTCAATGTAGGTGTCACCGCGGGAGGCATAGGCTTCCCATGTCCAGTCACCGTCTCTCAGCTCACCTTCAAGGCCGATCATGAACTGCCAAACGTCATTCTGGTTGGCAGTCCTGATGTTGCCGTTATAAGACAGTACATGGAACAGTGGCCAAGGCGCATCAGGGTTAGCACGTGAATCTAGCAGACCTTCCAGTACCGGAGGCAGCGCACGGCCGTCACGTGGTACTTCTGGTGCCTGCCATACAGTAATGGCGGGTGGTACACCACCTGTCTGGTCAACATTGATCCTGCTGTAGTTCACCTGGGTGAAGGCAGTGATGTTGTCAGTGATGTCATAGTTACCGCGCACGAACAATGAGTGTCTTTCCAGCGGTGAGGACAGAAAGAAGTCAAGCTGACGACCATTCTGGTCAAGGTTGCCATTATTCAGAATTTTGATGCCACAGAAATCACCGCAGTTATCGTAAGCGTTGATGGGGCCGTTATAACCCAGGCCGCCCTGCACTACGAATGGTGAACCGTCTGCATTGAAGTAAATGTCAGAGGAGTTACCAATGGTGCCAGGAGGAACCTGAGGGAATAAGGCATCAATTGCCGCCTGTGAAGCAGGGTTGGAGTTTCCGTTGCCGGCAAATGCCGCAGGTACCACGAAGTTACCACTTGGGTTACCCGGATCCGCCCAGCCGTTTCTGTAGAACTCACGATCCACCTGGAATACAGGCTGACGCTTGGTCCAGTCAATACCCACCATGATGTTGCCGCGACCGTCGCCGGAGTTAACGCCCATCAGCATGCTGAAGCGTTCTTCTTCACCGTCACCTTCAGCGGTCTGACCCATCTGGTAATCAAGTTCAAGGCCTTCAAAGTCATCCTTGAGGATGAAGTTAACAACACCGGCCATCGCGTCAGGTCCGTATACCGCAGAAGCACCACCAGTGATGACCTCTACGTTCTGGATTGCTGAAGATGGGATGGTGTTAATGTCCACAACCAGTGAAGCGTTCGCAGGCTGCGCACGTTTACCGTTAATCAGTACCAGGTTACGGTTGGTACCCATACCCCTGAGGTTCAGCGTAGCTGCACCCGGCGATGCGGTAGAACCACCCTGAATACTGTTTGAGAATTGTGTTCCGCCAGGAACAAACTGAGGCATCTGGTTCAGAACTGACTCAACAGAGGTAGTGGCTGAATTTTCGATTGCTTCACTGCCAACCGTGATGATTGGACTTGGTGCGTCAAGGTCACGCCTAACAATACGTGAACCTGTGACTGTAATTTCTTCCAGAGTATCCTGTGCGAATACACTGGGAGCTGTACCCCCGGCCAGCATCGTTGAGACTGCTGCTACACCAAGGGCAAGATTTTTTTTACGCAGGTTTTGCTTACGCTGCATAGTGAAACCCCCTTATTTGGATTTTTTGGTTTTTCAGCTGAAATAATTCCGTCCGCAACATGGGCGGAACGTGGAAGTTATCAGGCTTTCAGCACAATTGGAAGCAGTTTTCGCTATGCGAACGGGAGGTTTTGAGGACCATGGCACCCGGCATGTGAACTACGAGAGCACCTCCGGGCAATCGCTGAAAGTGGATATTGAATACCCAAACTCTAGAGGCCTTCTGGAAATCTTCAAAATTATTGACGGAAAAATAGCCCGCATCGAAGGGGTCTCAGTTTTCCTGCCCTACTATATCGAGGATCTGTGGAAATGATCCTCCGGATCTCTGTCATTTTTATGAATAACATTTCCACCCAGTGCGTCTGAAACATAATTTTTTTGTGGCATGCGAGAAGTAATTCGTCGTCAGTACCCGATGGTGAATCTGCCCTGAATGTTGTTGCCTTGCTCCAGTTCATCAACCAGCGCGATGGCATAATCATCATAGGAAATCTTACTCTCACCTTTTTCGTCAGCTACGACATTATCTTTACCTAGACGAAACTGCCCAGTTCTTTCACCAGGCCCGATCATTACGGCGGGAGAGAAGAAGGTCCAGTCAAGGCTGTCTTCCTGCTGCAGCAGGTCAAATGCACGTATTCCCTCCGCAATATTTGCCAGCACTGGCTCAGGAATACCGACGCCCTGTAGCGTATCCCATACCTTGACTCCCTCATCGTTAAAGAGCGATGCCGCCCCACCGACCATCACGTAGCGCTTCACCCCCGAGCCACGAATAGCAGCGAATAACTTTTCCGACTCATCAGTCACGAAGGGCGCGGCCGAGATAACGGCATCATGCCCTTTCAGGGTTTCGGCAAGTTGCTCAGGATTAAGCATATCGCCTGGCACCGTGGTAACTCCTTCCTGCGCGTCCATGGTGTCAGGATTCCGGCAAATGGCCGTGACGGTATGGCCCCTGTCCAGCAGTTCCCTAGTGATTTTACTGCCTATGTTTCCACTGGCACCGATTAACGCAATGTGTTTACTCACTGGCTACTCCCTGTTGTTTGTATTAAGCCTAGGTTAACAAGTGTATATAGAAGATAAGTATTAAAGCACTATAAAAGGAATAGAAAAATGCCCGAACCGGACATGTTATAAAGGGTCCTACAAAAGCATTTCATTTCACTGATGTGGTATATTGGCCAGCCGCAGACAAGAAGTGGTTATTCGAACACAAGAACCATGCATCTGTCTTCACAACGCAACAAAACTCCGCACCCTGCGCTGCTGCTTGCAGTACTATTTTGTTTGTTTATGCCTCTAACTTCTGCTGCCCAGTATGCGTCCGTGGGGGAGCCGCCACAGGAAGCAATATCTGAAGAGTCAGAGGTAACTGTGGACTTATTGCCAGACGAACTCATTCCCCAACCTGAAATTGATCCAGCAGAACTGGAGAGAGCCCTTGCAGAAAAAGCTCGTCTGGAAAATCTGCTTACTGCGCTTGAGAGCAGCAGGCCCATAAATGTAGACAGAATGGCACTGGCACAGACTTATGTGGAACTTGCGCAGACTCTGGATTTTCTAAACCAGCCTGAGGAAGCGCTCGAGGCGTACGACCTGGCCCTGCAGGCGGTACGCATAAGCACCGGACTCGACAGTCCTGAACAACTGCCTATTCTGCAGGAAATGCTCTGGACCCAGGAGAAGCAGGGTGACTGGCAGGCACTGGAAACCACTTCGCATCTTTCTTTCCATATCAGTCGTAGGAGCTTCGATGCAGGTGACCAGCGCCGCATAGATGCCATGCTGCAGCTCGGCAAGTGGCAATTAAAATCCGCGCGAGAATCCTCCGAGTTTAATAACTCTGCTCTTGAAATGACGTCGCTGTTCAGGAGTGAAATTGAAATGCTGGATCAATCTGCTGATACACCGGAAAAGAATATCCAGCTTGCGCAACTTTATCTTGGCGAAGCCGCTGCCAGGTTGGAGACAGCAAAAATAATTTACGATAGACCTCTTAGTTATTATGGAACTTCAGCGCCGAGGACAATAAGGACTTTAGTCTGTCGAGAAATGCGCATGCCCGATGGGCGTATAGTTCGCGTTTGCGATACCGTGGAGAGACCTAATGTGGACGCCTTGACACAGCCATCAAATCTTAAATTCGGCGAGATGCAGAGAAATTTGAGGGCTGCACGTGATTCGATTATGTCAGCCTACGAGTTACTTCAAGAAGATGGTAATCTAGAGCTGAGAGACCAGCTGCTCGCTGAAATGCAAAACCTAACCGGCGCCTACAATACTTTTATTTCTGAAAATTCTCAGTAAAGAAAGCCTTCAAAACCTCTTAGCCCTCTTCCGCCTGCTGCCGTTCGAAACGCGACGTTTCTATGTAATATCTGACGGTGGTGTTGCCTTCGTGGCAGGCATACTCATATATGTCGTAGTCATTATCTAGGTACATGGGATAAGCAACGGTGTATGACCCGGTTGCAAGTACTTCGGGATCCTCAATCATCATTTCAAATTCAATTTCATCATCGGCGACGCGAGTGAAACGCTCAATGATGCGCTGATTTGTGGTCGTGGGCTGCAGTGGTCTTGGCGAGCCGGGGTTGCCGGCACTGGTTTTCTGGGTCAAACCATTAAAATTGGTTGTCTCCACCACCAGTGTGTTGCCCTCCCAGTGGCCACGCGATTCACCCAGCCAGGTTTGGATACTGTCGTCCAGCGGCGGCATGCCAATGGTAGGAATGATGCGGGCCTCGTGTGCCATTTCCAACTGGATAACAACATATCCCGGCGACTGGAAAATTCTGATACCGTTGTTATAGTTTCGCGCCTGCATGGACACGGGCATACCGCGCGTGATGCAGCGGTCCCAAGGACTGAAGTCATCGATCTGGTCAAATACAGTCTGGGTAGGATGGTAGGAGCCGCGCATGCGCGACTGCATTTCCTGGCCGAAGGGTGTCAAACTAGGAAACTGACCATCGGGTGGATCAACAATTAATGAAGTCTGACGCATGGCGCGCCCACCGGCGTCGGCTACGGGAATTGGCCCACCCTGGAAACGTTCGTCACGGGCGGCTGCACTGGCCTGTTTTTCTTCAAACTCTTCTTCAGTCATATATCGGTTCAGGCCGTAACGGGTATCCCTCACCAATGGTGTGCTGATCAGGTGGTTGATTGGCCAGGTTCCGCGTAGGTCAGGCTCACCCCAAGGTGTCATCGGCGCTTCATACTCAGCTGCTACGGCAGCCCCGGCGAGCACAGCAAGCGATAAACAGGATGCACCTAATACATGCGACCTTATGTATCCTTTTTCTTTCATGAGCTGTTCCACCTGTAAAGTACGAAACATTTGGAGTGCTAAAGTTTGGCCACATTATGCGGCGCGTCAACAGCAGTGTAAACAGTGTCTGACACAGATCAAAATCACTGCCAAACCTAACCTAATGGCGGTACACCCTTTAAGTTGAGTATGCTAATCTCAGCGACCGTTCACGAATAAAATCTGATTCTGCGCATTCGGGGGAGTTGCTTGTGGAAAATAAAATAAGCAGGTTTTTGCTGTCACTGGTCATGCTGATAGCAGCATTTTCTGTCCACGCTCAGCAACTGGATAGGGAAACCACCCTGGATGGGCGGCCCAACCTAAATGGTGTATGGAAAGCCATCAACACTGCCCACTGGAACCTTGAGGCACATTCAGCCGAAGGCCTCGACAGACGTTTCTGGCAAATGGGCGCCATAGCCGCGATCCCTGCAGGCAAAAGCGTATTGAAAGGCGGAGGCGCAATTCCCTACTTGCCCGAAGCACTTAAGCAGCGCAACGACAACCGTGCCGCATGGCCGCAGGAGGATCCTGAAGCCAAGTGCTATATGCTAGGTATTCCACGCGCGACTTACCATGACATCCCATTCCAGATTTTCCAAGGCGCCAGGGATGATGACCTGCTGATGGTCTATCCTTTTGCTGCTTCGCAGCGCGTCATACACATGAATGAAACAAACGGCTTACCGCTGGATGCCTGGATGGGTAAATCCAATGGCCGCTGGGAGGGAGACACGCTGGTCGTAACGACCCTGAACCAGAATGGTATGACTTGGCTTGACCGGGCAGGCAATCATGCCAGCTATAACCTGGTGGTTACCGAGCGTTTTACCCTGCTCGGCTCCAATCACATCTGGTATGAAGCCACACTGGACGATCCACAAACCTATTCAGAATCATGGTCGATTGAAATGCCGCTTTACCGCTTGGTTGAAGACAACGCACAGACACTTGAGCACAAATGCGTTCCCTTTGCGGATGACCTACTCTACTGGGATCTGTGGGGCCTTGATGACCCAGGTCAATGAATCAGTTGATTCAAGCATGGAAATGCGCCATTGAAGTATTAGAAACGAGGAAAGCACGATGAAAACGATGAAAACATTGCTGACAGGTGCGCTCCTGATCACAACACTACCGGTGCTGGGCCATCATTCTTTTTACGCAGAATTTGACCCCAATAACGAGGTTAGTCATGACGGCGTCGTTAAACAGATGATGTGGGTGAACCCGCATTCCTGGCTAGTTTTTGAAGTTGAAAACGAGGAAACAGGCGAAACCGAGGAGTGGCGCGTTGAAGGCGGCTCGCCCAATGTCCTCATGCGCCTGGGCTGGACCCGTGATTCGCTGCCACCCGGTACACGCATCAAGGTCACGGGCTACCAGGCCAAGGATGGATCTCACAGAATGAATTCCAGGGGTATTGAATTTCCTGACGGCCGCACACTTGAGCTTGGCGGGAGCCGACAGTAATCCTGAAAACCGGTGCAAAGCCAAAGCGCAAAACCTGTTTCGATCTTCGAGGGTAAGCTCATGAAGCACTCTTTCGGCAGAACAGCCTCCTGTATTTTCCTGTTGGCCTGTTTGGTTTCCTCCAGCTTGTTAGCCCAACCTCCTGGCTGGAACGACCCCTATCCACCGCACAAGGTGATGGACAACCTCTACTATGTGGGCACTGCCCAGCTAGGCTCGTTCCTCATTACCAGCCCCGAGGGGCATATCCTACACAGCAGTAATTACGAGAGCTCAGTTCCCGTTATCAAGGCTGCCATAGAGGCACTCGGTTTTGATTTCAGTGACATAAAGATTCTGATCAGCGGCCACGCCCATCCGGATCACATCGAAGGCGATGCCCTGGTCAAGGAAATGACCGGCGCAGAAGTCGTGGTTGGTCGACTTGAAGTGCCCTACCACGAAGCATTCGACACCCCGGGTGGTAAAGAGCAGCCCATTGACCGAATTGTTGATGCAGGAGATACCGTATCACTGGGCGGCACCACCCTCACTGCCCATCTGCAGTCGGGCCATACACCCGGATGCCTGGCCTGGAGCCTGCCGCTTGAGGAAGACGGCAAAACCTATTACGGCTTTATTGAGTGCAGCCTGAATGGCCAGTTCCTGCGCTATATCGGCAACGAGGAATACCCGGAAATTGCCAATGATATTCAGCAGACTTACCGCGCCGCCAAGGAAATACCGGCAGAAGTATGGGTAAGTTCCCATGGCGTTTTTTACGGCCTGGATGAAAAGTTCGAAAAATTACAGAACCGCAACCCCGGGGATCCAAATCCTTTTTATGATCCTGAGGGTTATGTTGCCCATGTCAATGAGTTCGAACAGACCTTTCTTGATACCCTGGTCAGGCAGGTGACAGAGACAAATTCAGCCGAGTAACCCTACAAACAAAGAGAGAGCCTCCATGATCAGCCCTCGACTTTTCCTGAATACTGCCCTGGCAATGCTGCTGCTTTTCCTTGCCCAGATTTCTGCCGCCCAGTTTTTTCCCGACCCTCTTGGAAATGGCCCCTGGACCTTCGAAACATTTGAAGAGGAAAGCGTTACTGTCTCGATGGTAACTCGTGGGCTAAATGAAGGCTTTGGTCTTGTCTTCATTCCCGGCACCGCAAGTGATACTAATCCATTGGGAGACATTCTTTTTACGGAAAGGCGCACCGGTTTTGTCCGACTGTACCGAGACGGTCAACTTCTGGAGGAACCGGTTGGCGACCTGAAGCAGGCTTTCAGGCTTGGACAACTTTTCGATATCAATCTGCATCCGGATTTTGAAAACAACAGGCTGATGTATTTCACCTGGATCAAGCAGGGTGACCACCCCGATGGGTCTGACGGTTTGTGGATGACCACAGCCGTGGCTCGTGGCCGATGGACCGGCCAAGCCGTAGTAGACCTCGAGGAAGTCTTTGAGGCCCAGGCCTGGGCCGGCCATATCGGCGGCGCCTCAAGCCGCGGCCTGTTTTTACCTGACGGCACCTTTGTGCTCGGCTCTTCCCATCGCATTGAGCGGCAGGCGCCGCAAAGCCTGGACTCTCATATCGGCAAGGTATTAAGAATTAATGACGACGGCAGCGTCCCGGCGGACAATCCTTTTTATGCCGTTGAGGGCGCCCTGCCGGAAATTCTGACCTGGGGTAACCGCTCGGTTATGGACTTTGCCGTGCATCCGGTTACGGGAGAACTGTGGGAGCTCGAAAACGGACCGCAGGGAGGCGACGAGGTGAATATCCTGAGGCCGGGAGCCAATTACGGCTGGCCGCTGGCCACCTTTGGCCGGGATTATGACGGCACCCAGTTTAATGATGTCCCCTGGGTCGAAGGGACGGAAAGACCCGAAGTGTTCTGGGTCCCGGCTATCACAGTAGCAGGCATGACTTTTTATAACGGTAACAAATTTCCCAGCTGGCAGAACAACCTTTTTGTAACGTCCATGATGGTGGGCCGAATTCCGGGCACAGGCCACCTGGAAAGAATAGTCTTCAATGAAAACGGCGAGGTTCGCCGCGAATCCATGTTCAATGCACTGGGTCAGCGCATACGCTACATTACACAGGGGCCCGACGACCTGTTATACATGCTGACTGATCACAGTGACGGTGTGCTGCTAAAAATTGCCCCCGCAACCTCAACAGCTGACGCACTTCAAATGCAGCACATGGAAATGACACAGCTGGGAATAGCAGAACCGGAAATTTTCTCCGCTAGTGACTGCATGGTCTGCCACCGCGTTGGTGAGAGCCTGGTAGGACCTTCATTCAGGGAGGTAGCCGCTCGCTACTCCTCCACCGATGAACATATCTTCCTGCTGGTCGAGAGCATCATCAACGGTGTGGACGGCAGCTGGGGAGATGTTGCCATGCCCCCCCACCCGAATCTGACCACGGAAACGGCCAGGAACATGGTCGACCAGATACTAGGGTTAAACAACCAATGAAGAATGCTATAAAACCTCCTCTCCATAAAAACAATAAAGAGTAGCTTGCTTAATGGATTCAATTCTCCAGGGTTGGGACTTGGTTGTCCTGGTGCTGTATTTCCTTGTCATTATTGGCGTTGCCGCCTGGGTAGCACTGCAAAAAAACAAGAGCTCCGAGGATTATTTCTTGGCCGGACGGCATGTAGGATGGTTCGTGATTGGCACCTCCATTTTTG
This sequence comes from Gammaproteobacteria bacterium, assembly GCA_009922595.1. Taxonomy (GTDB): domain Bacteria; phylum Pseudomonadota; class Gammaproteobacteria; order Pseudomonadales; family Pseudohongiellaceae; genus Eutrophocola. The sequence goes on from RFVC01000027.1 coordinate 15,987, forward strand.
CCTCCAACATTGGTTCTGAACATGTCGTTGGGCTGGCCGGCACCGGCTTTGAATCCGGCACGCCTATGGCGCATTACGAACTGCACGCCTGGATAGTCCTGCTACTGGGCTGGCTTTTCCTGCCTTTCTATATGCGCAGCGGAGTCTTCACAACACCCGAGTTCTTGGAGAAACGCTTTGACGAGCGCTCCCGCTGGTTTCTGTCTCTTTTTTCAATCGTCGCCTATGTGCTTACCAAGGTCTCAGTCACTATTTACGCCGGCGGCATTGTGGTTTCGGAGTTGCTGGATATTCCTTTCTGGTACGGAGCTATCGGCATTGTGATTTTTACCGGCATCTACACCATCATTGGGGGGCTGCGGGCCGTGGTCTATACCGAGGCATTCCAGGCCATAATACTGATCGTCGGCTCTTCAATTATCACCTGGCTGGGACTGCAGGAAGTCGGTGGATGGGGGCAGCTCAGGGAAACTGTCACTGCAGTGAGTCCGGACCATTTCGATATGTGGCGGCCCATGAGTGATCCTGATTTCCCCTGGACCGGGCTGCTGATCGGCGGTTCCATAACCGGCATCTGGTACTGGTGTACGGACCAATACATTGTGCAGCGAACACTGGCGGCCAACAATATTAAGATTGGACGGCGTGGCGCAATCTTTGGTGCCTACCTAAAACTTCTTCCCATCCTGATTTTCCTCATACCTGGAATTATTGCCCTGGCACTTACCATTCAGCAGCCAAACGTATACCAGGTTACCCAGGCTGACAGGGCATTTCCCATGCTGGTGACAACCCTGCTCCCCACCGGCTTGAAAGGCCTGGTTGCCGGCGGACTCATGGCGGCACTGATGAGTTCGCTTGCTTCAGTATTCAATTCTTGCTCAACACTCATCACCATGGATATATACAAGAAACTGAAGCCTGACCATTCAGAAGCTGAGTTTATTCGGGTAGGCCGCATAGCTACGTCCATCATCGTGATACTCGGCATCATCTGGATTCCTATCATGGGGAGAATTGGAGGCGGCGTCATGTACCAGTACCTGCAAAACGTTCAGTCCTATATTGCCCCTCCAGTGACCACTATCTTTCTGATGGGAATACTATGGAAACGGGTCAATGCTAAGGCCGCTATTTCAACGCTGATGGCAGGACTTGTCCTGCTCGTGCTTCGGCTAGGCTCAGAAATTTACTACCAGCCTGAAATCGCCCAGGGAGTAGAGGTAAACGCTCTCCTCTTCAGTTTTGCCACCATCAACTTTTCGCACATGGCTATTTTCCTGTTTCTCTTTTCAGTCGCCTTATGCACCATCGTCACACTTTTAACTGAACCACCCGATTACACACGCATTCGCGGCCTAGCCTTTGGCACGCTTACGGCAGATGACAAGGCTGAGGCCAGAAGCAGCATGACCCCATTAGACATATTCTTTTCGATTGTGCTTATTGGCCTGGTCATTGGCGTACTGACTTTCTTCACGGGTTAGTTTTAAACCATGACCGAACTGGAACAAGCACTTGAGCAGCTTATCACCGATTACGAGTCAGCACCTGTCAGCAAACAGAAAACTGTCCTCTCCAACGCACGACAGTCCCTACTACTGGAGCTTTCCTTTAATCCTACTGGCGATGATCCCGAGATGCCTGTCACTGCCCGTGACATAGAAAGCTTTAAGACAAACCATTCTCTACCAGTACCAGTTGCAGATTGTCTCGACTCCATGGAGGAACAACTGAACGTTCTGGAAAGGTCTTCGCAGCCGCTTTCTCAGGAAGCCAAAGACGTCCTAGAAACAGAGCTGAGGAATTTGGTCAATCACTTTCTTCATCCTTCGCTGGTGGAAAAATTCAGAATTTCGGATAACCGCAAATTACTAGACAAGGGTCTACAAAACTGTCAATGCCCCTGGCAGATCGCCATGGTCGCTAACTGGGTTTTAAATGAAAAAGGCATTATCAAATTTGCATCTGGTGCATGGAAAACACATGTTGCCAGTGTAAATTTCAGTAAACTGATCGAATTACTCATTCAACGTATCCGTTTCGGTCATATACCCTCGCTACGCGCTTACCGCCGTGATGCCATGCACCACTATCCAAGGCTTAGCGAGGATGAATTTGAGCGCCTGGATTCTGACCAATGGTCTGACGTAATTGATCTGCCAACCGGCAGGCCAGCCAACATGGACATTCCCTTCATCACCCCCTTCATCAAGCAGGGCGATATTGAACACAGTCTGTATCGCCACTACCTAATGCCGGATTTACTGACATACATGCGTGAAGCTACACCGGAAATCGCTGGCAAATTTGATTTCACTTTAAAGGACCGTAACCTCCTTCTGGGCCTCCCGCTTGCCATTCAGCAGATACAGGAAGAGCTCTTCAACCACGTGAAATCTGTTATTGCCTCTCAGATTCAGCAATGGTCAGGTAACCTGATATCGGTTTCTGAAAAGGCGGAGAGTAGAGCCCTAGCAATCGCCGAAAAAATCTGGAACTACAAGCGCACCCCTGCAGCAAGAGATTGTCTTTCTCCGGTGGATAATCTAACCAAGGGGTTTACCGCCTCCATTCGAAACGCTTTTGCGCATTTTTCAGATATAAACTTTGCTGCCAGTCATGGCGATCAGCTAGATCCTTTTGATGTCGCGGAAAAATTTGTGCTCTTTGCTTCAGTATCCAACGGGCAGCTTGATAACCTTGCACTCGCACATCAGCACTATATAGATCAGCTGCCAAATCCGGCTGACTGGGACAACGAAGATTTTTTTCAGCATTTCCTCGCCGTTAACATGGACATGGATCCGCGCCATATTCAGGCACACTTTATCGTGGACAAAACGCGTGGTTGCCCGGCGGTACCACAGATTGCCCGCTTTCATGTTGTCGTATTGGATCTTGTTCTAGAATTTGTCCTGACAGAATTTGGAGAAGCTACATTACGCGATGCCGGCAACTGGTACATCGCCGAGAAAACTCCCCCTTCATGAGCTCAGTGCTGCTGCAGCCGCCATTTTTCTGATTTTGATCATTTTTTACGGGTTCACAGTGCACAATGTGAAGATGCATGGCACCGTTGATGCCGATGAAGACAACGCTGAAGCGAATAGCCCCCCGGCCTGAAAAAACACCTTCCAGGCCCCTCCAATAACCCTTTTATTAGTATGGAATTAGCAGCCGTTGTGAACAAATTATGAATTTCTGAGGCTAAATATCCTTAAAACAGCAGAAAAATGCTAAATTAGGTACTATGAAAATTCGTAATATGACACGTAGAAAAGTCCTCCAAGGACTTGCCATCTCCGGCGTTTCAGGCTCTTTACAAGCACCGCTGCTAGCCTCTGAAAATGGTAGCCTGGAGGTTCATGAATTAACTGAAAGGGTCAGCCTGATTTCGGGTGCCGGCGGCAACGTCGTACTCTACAGGGGAGACTCCTCTTATACCGCTGTGGACAGTGGCAGCCTCAATAAATCGCCCACTCTGAGAGTGGCTATCGAGGAACTGGTTGGCGGGATGCCGGTGGAAATATTATTCAATACTCACTGGCATGAGGATCATACCGGCGGCAATGAGGCGTTCAGAGCCATGGGGGCCAAAATCCTGGCTCACGAAAACACCAGGCTATGGATGACTGCCGATTTTGATATTGAATGGCGCAACACCGCTATCAAGCCTCGCCCAGTTAAAGCCCTCCCAGATGAAACCTTTTATTTTTCCATGGAACACAACCTGGGTGGCGAAATCGCACATGTCATCCATCATGTGCAGGCTCACACAGATGGCGACCTTGCTCTCTTTTTTCCCGACAGCAACGTGCTTGTTGCAGGCGGCCTCCTGAGTGTTGGGGCGTATCCTGTTCCTGACATAGCCACGGGCGGATGGATTGGCGGTTTGATACCGGCGAACGCCTCCCTGCTGGAACTGGTCAATGCTGACACCATCATTATTCCTGGCAGCGGTCCTGCCGTGGGTAAAGCTGAACTCCAAGCACAGCACGATATGCTGGTTGATCTGTATGAACAAATGAAGGAATTGGCACGTAAAGGCTACCATGCCGGCAATATGTTAAAGGCCGACTTGACCAGGGATTATGACGCCCAGTGGGGTGACCCGACGGAATTTGTCCACGAGACCTACCGTGGCATGTGGGCCCATAGCCGCGACATGGGCGGTTTCATCTAAACTCATCCATCAGACTATTCATTTTCAAAAGGCAATGAACAAGAAATTACTATCTCTACTTATCAGCACCGCCTCTATTCTTGGACCGGCCTGTCTCTTCGCCCAGGATTCCCATAACGAAAGACTTAAGGCTGTGGAAGGCCAGTGGCAGTTAATCGATGAATACTGCATGGGCTGCCATAATTTCGAGGACTGGTCAGGCAGCCTCGCTTTCGATGCATTTTCTCCGAATACCATCCACGAAAACAGGGATGTGTTTGAGAAGGTGATCAGGAAAATGCGGGGGCGCCTGATGCCTCCTCCGGGCAATGAACGCCCCCAGGAAAAATCTCTCCAAGAATTTATCGCTAGCATGGAGGGTTACCTTGACTCGTTGGTGGATGAAGACAACCCAAATCCTGGCCATATTGCGGTTCACAGACTTAATAGAAAGGAATATGCCAAGGCGGTGGAAGATCTGCTGGCCTATGAAGTGAAGGCTGACGAACTGCTGCCAACAGACGCGACCAGTGATGGTTTCGACAACGTTGCCGAGGTGCTTCAAGTATCACCCACATTCCTTGAGCAGTACATTATTGCCGCCCGCCAGGTCAGCATCCAGGCCGTCGGATCAGTGTTGCCAGAACCTGATGTCACTTCCTATGTGCCGGACAGCCTGGCCACCCAGTATCGTCATGTTGCCGGTCTGCCCCTGGGGACTCGCGGCGGTTTTGCAGTGGAACATTATTTTCCTGCCGACGGTGACTACACGTTCAGCATCGAAATCGCCTCCCAGGAAGGCTCCCTGCAGCGTTCCTATCCAACCTGGTGGCTGGAAGATGAACACACGCTGATCCTGACCATTGATGGTGAGGAAGTATTTTCCGACTCGCTCGGCGGCTTTGAAGATGCCGAGGCGGTGGATCGACTCCAGACACCCGCCATATCCGAAATCCAGCGCCGCTTTCAGAACATTACCGTATCGATTCCGGCTGGCAAACATACCATTGGCACATCCTTTGTTGCCCGCACGTATGCCGAGTCAGATCGGATTGTTGATCATCTCAGCCCGGGCGAAACCTTTGACAACATTCCAATTGTCCACGGTTTGAAAACCTATGGCCCGCTGAATGTGACCTCTGTGCCTAACGTACCTAGCCGGGACAAAATCTTTTCCTGTTACCCGACTAACAATGACGAAGAACTCGGCTGCGCGGAGCAGATTCTCTCCGACCTGGCGCGCCAGGCATTTCGTCGCCCGGTTACCGACGAAGACATGGCGCCGCTGATGGCGTTCTATGAGAACGGACTCGCCGAGGGTGGCTTTGAAACGGGAATACAGAAAGGGGTGATGGCCATCCTGGCATCTACTAAGTTCCTTTATCGCGCCGAACCCCTTCCCGACAATGCCGAGCCTGGTCAAACCTTCCCAGTCAGCGATATTGAGCTGGCCTCACGCCTCTCGTTTTTCCTGTGGGGCCGCGGGCCGGATGAGGAACTGATAACACTGGCGGAGACCAGCAACTTGAGCCACCCAGAATTACTGAGCGAACAAATTGAACGGATGCTGGCCGATCCGCGCGCCCGCTCACTGACGGAAAACTTTGCCGCACAGTGGCTGCGAATGGACATGGTGGACGCCATCGATCCAGATCCGCGTCTGTTTCCAGATTTCGATAATGACCTGCGCAACTCGTTCAAAACTGAGCTGACTATGTTTATAGACAGCGTCCTTCGTGGGGATCGCAGTGTACTGGATCTGCTAGATGCGAATCATACCTATCTTGATGAGCGCCTGGCGCGACATTACGGAATACCCGGTGTGCGCGGCACCGACTTCCGACGTATAGAACTGGATGACAACAACCGCTGGGGGCTGTTAGGTAAGGGCGGCTTGTTGATGGGCTCCTCATATCCCAACCGGACATCACCTGTACTGCGAGGCGCATACCTGCTGGAACATCTCATTGGCACGCCACCGGCCGCACCCCCTCCCGGTGTAGATTTAGACATTGACACCAAACCCGGCGAGAAAATACTGACCCTGCGTCAGCGCCTGGAAAACCATCGGGCACAACCGTCCTGCAACAACTGTCACGGCGTTATCGATCCGCTTGGCATGGCGCTGGAAAACTTCAATGCCGTGGGTCAGTGGCGCGAAATAGACAGATTCGCACAGGCTCCGATTGATGCCGGCGGTCAGCTGGCTGGTGGTGAACCTGTTAACAGCCCGGTTGACCTGCAGGTGGCACTACGCGGCAACCCAGACCAGTTTGTACAAACCCTCACGGAAAAACTTATGACCTACGCCCTTGGCCGCGCCGTAGAGTACTACGACATGCCGCTGGTGAGAAGTATTGTCCGTGAGGCCAAAGAAAACGATAATCGATTCAATAGCATAATCCAGGGCATCGTTCAGAGCGATGCATTCCTTATGAAGGCTCTTCCCCTGGAAGATGAACACTCAGACGCCATCGCAATGGCAGGAGAGTAACAATGTATATAACCAAGAAGCATTTATCTCGCAGGCATGTATTACGCGGTGTAGGCGCCTCGGTGGCACTGCCCTTCCTTGACGCGATGGTGCCAGCGGCGACAGCTATCGCCCAGACCGCTGCAGCATCTAAACCTCGCCTGGGCTTTTTCTATATTCCCCATGGCGCGATTATGCGCGACTGGACACCCGATACACTTGGGGCAGATTTCGATTTCAAACCGATTCTGAAACCGTTCGAGGAATTCCGTGACAAGGTGACGGTAGTATCTGGCCTGGACAACCGCCCTGCCCAGAGCTCAGCCGTGCATGCGATTACCCCGGGCACATGGCTGACCTGTACACCACCGCGACGCAGTCACGCGCCGTATGTCGGTGTAAGTGCCGACCAGATTGCCGTACAGCATATCGGGCAGGACACGGCGATACCCTCAATTGAGGTTTCTACAGAAGAAAAAGGCGGCGCCTCTGCCTGTGATGGTACCTATGGTTGTACTGTTGGTACCACTATTTCGTGGAGCAATCCAACCACGCCGCTACCGATGGAATTCAGCGCCAAGAAATTTTTTGCCAAGCTCTTTGGCGAGGGCCGGACCGATGCCGAGCGCGCACAAATTACCGGCGACTACATGAGTCTACTGGACATGGTCTCTGATGAAACTGCCGTTTTGAAGAAAAGCCTGGGGGCAGCCGACCGCGCCATGCTCGACAACTACCTGACCAGCGTCAGGGAAATTGAACGCCGCGTGCAGAAACAGGAAGACCGTGACCTGTCTGTTTATGAACTGCCCGATATTCCGGTCGGCATCCCCGATTTTGATGAGCGTACAGCGCTGATGTTCGACATGATTGCCCTGGCCTATCAGTCCAACATGACCCGTATCATCAGCTTCATGTTAGCCGCCGAGGTCAGCCAGCAGGCTTACAACCATATCGGTGTACCGGATGCCTTCCATCCGCTGTCACATCACAACAACAATGCCGATGCCATCAACAGGCTGTCGAAAATTCAGACCTGGCACAGCCAGACCATTGCCGACTTCATGGCCAAACTGGCGGAAATGCCGGATGGGGAAAACTCCATCCTGGATAACTCCATCTTCCTGTATGGCTCAAATATGTCTAACAGCAACAGCCACAATAACTTCCCACTGCCTTCTGCAGTGTTAGGTAATGGCGGCGGCGTTTTCAAAGGCAACCAGCATCTGAAGTACGAAGACCATACGCCAATTGCTAACCTGCTGCTGACCATCCTCAAGGGTGCCGGCGTGCCGGTGGACAGGCATGGTGACAGCACAGGCGTATTCACAGAAATGCTGGCTTGATAGTGGCAAGAGACAAGGCTGTCCAACTGGAAAAGATGATGAAAAGACTAATTTTGACTTCAGTGTTGGCGGGACTAATTGCAGGACAGGTGCAGGCCTCTGCTCTGCTCGACATTCTCAGGACCGGGCAGAATGATGCCGCGCTGCAGCTGGTGCGTGAGGGAGCCGATGTGAATGCGGCGGAATCGAACGGCACCACCCCTCTTCACTATGCCGTCTACCAGGGTGACCTGCCGCTGGTCAATGCACTGCTTACCGCTGGCGCTGACGTCAATACCGTGAACAACTACGGTTCCTCGCCTATGTCTGAAGCCGCCACGCTGGGCGATTACGACATCATGAAAGCCCTGCTGGAAGCCGGCGCTGATCCTGAATCAACCAATGACTATAACCAGACCGCGCTGATGATCGTCGCACGCACCAACAAAGTGGAAACGGCCAAACTGCTGCTCGAGCACGGTGCCGATGTAAATGCCAAGGAAAGCTGGCAGGGCCAGACGGCTGCCATATTTGCCGCGGGGCAGTCGCAGCCCGAAATGCTGAAGCTGTTACTGGATGCAGGCGCTGACCCTGATGCCCGCTCCATCCCTAACCAGCGTGACCGTCAAATCTCTGCGGAACGCCGATTCCAGTGGCGTCCTGCCGGCGGCATTCCTGCGATTGGATATGCGGCACGTGAGGGCTGCCTGGATTGTGTACGTCACCTTGTGGAAGCAGGGGCTGATCTTAACAAGGGTGATGCGGAGAATGTAACACCGTTGACACTGGCAGTGATGAATCTGCATTTCGATACAGCTAAGTATCTGGTGGAAGCCGGGGCTAACGTTGATAAGTGGAGCTGGCGTGGTGAACACGCACTCTACTCCGCGGTGGACATGAATACCCTGCCCCATGGCGGCCATCCGGATCGTCCCTCAGAGGATGAAACCTCACCACTGGACATGATACGCATACTGCTGGAAGCCGGTGCCAACCCAAATCTTCAGATTAAGCTGCAACCGACTTACCGGAGCCTGAAAGATGACCGCGGTGCCGACACAATGCTGGTAGATGGTGCAACGCCCCTGTTAAGAGCCGCAAAGGGACATGATGTCGCCGCTATCGAATTACTTATTGAGCACGGCGCTCACATCGATCTACCAAACCGAGACGGTACAACGCCTTTAATGGCTGCTGCCGGAGTTCAGGCTAATGCCATTGATACCCGGGGCGACTACACCACGCCGCTTGTTGAGCTTAATTCAAAGCACACGATTGAAGCCCTGCTGAAAGGTGGTGCCGACATCAACAAGATTGACCAGATCGGCCGCACGGCGCTACATGGTGCAGCCGGCTGGGGCTGGAACGAGTCCGTTGAAGTGCTGGTTGCAAACGGTGCTGACCTTAATGCCAAAGATGTTGGTGGACTTACTCCCCTGGACTATGCCACAGGAAAAAGAACAGCAGGACGAGGACGAGGCGTGACCGGCGCTTACCTTGAGGAAACAGTTGCCCTAATTGAAGGACTTACAGCGGCTCCATAAAAAAATTTTAAGCAATAAAAAAGCCCTGACAACTTACGTTAGCAGGGCTTTTTTTATGACGCCTCTATTACTTGGCTTTTGCCGCTTTCTTTTCCATCTCAGCCGCAACCACTTCCTCGGAAACAGTCGCCGGACATGGCAGGTAGTGGGCAAATTCCATAGAGAACTGACCGCGACCTGAAGTCATCGTACGCAGGCTGCCGATGTAACCAAACATTTCAGCCAGAGGCACTTCTGCCTTGATGCGCACGCCTGTTGAAGCAGCATCCTGACTCTTGATCATGCCGCGGCGGCGGTTAAGGTCACCGATGACATCACCCACGTGGTCTTCAGGAGTGAATACATCAACGTTCATGATGGGCTCAATCAGCTGAGGAGATGCCTTGGACATGGACTGACGGTAAGCACCTTTAGCGGCCAGCTCAAAGGCTACAGCCGAAGAGTCTACGGAGTGGAAACCACCGTCAAAGAGTTCAATCTCGACATCCAGTACTGGGAAGCCGGCAACGGGGCCTTCTTCCATCATACTCTCGAAACCTTTCTCAATAGCAGGGAAGAATTCTTTAGGAACGTTACCACCAACAACCGTCGACTCAAACTTGAAGCCGCTGCCTGGCTCGCCGGGCTTGATGCGGTAGTCGATCTTTCCAAACTGTCCAGAGCCACCAGATTGTTTCTTGTGGGTATAGGAATCTTCTACCTCTGCTGTGATAGTTTCACGATAGGCTACCTGTGGTGCGCCCACATCTAGTTCAACACCGTGGGTTCGCTTGAGAATGTCTACCTTAACATCAAGGTGAAGCTCACCCATGCCTTTCAAGATGGTTTCACCTGAGTCTTCATCAGTTTCCACCTGAAATGATGGATCCTCTGCGACCATCTTTCCGATTGCGATACCCATTTTTTCTACACTGCTCTTGTCTTTGGGTGCAACAGCAATCGAGATCACAGGGTCAGGGAATATCATTGGCTCAAGGGTACACGGATTACTGGGATCACAGAGTGTGTGGCCAGTCTGAACATTCTTCATGCCCACTATCGCGATGATGTCACCGGCCTGGGCACTATCAATTTCACTACGGTCATTCGCATGCATTTCCACCATGCGGCCTATACGCTCTGTTTTCCCAGTAAAAGAGTTGAGAATGGTGTCACCTTTCTTCAGCACACCGGAATAAATGCGGGTAAAGGTCAGGGCGCCGAAACGGTCGTCCATGATCTTGAAGGCCAGGGCGCGGAAAGGCTCACTGGCATCAACCTTCGCCACATCACCAGTAGGTTCACCGGTTTCTTCGTCAGTAAGTTCCTGGGGGTCAACTTCAGTCGGGTTCGGCAGGTAGTCGACAACAGCGTCCAGTACCAGTTGGATACCCTTGTCCTTGAACGCGGAACCACAGTAAGTCGGGAAGAAGTCCATGGCGATAGTGCCTTTACGGATACAGCGCTTGATGTCTTCCATGGAAGGCTCTTCGCCTTCAAGGTAGGCTTCCATGACATCGTCATCCTGCTCAACGGCAGTTTCGATAAGTTTTTCACGCCACTCCTCAACCTGGTCAACCATGTCGGCAGGCACATCGCCGATTTCAAATTTTTCAGGGTTGCCTGGATCAGGCCATATGTGCGCCTGGCGAGTAAGCAGGTCTACTACACCGACAAAGTCATCCTCACGGCCGATTGGCAGCACCATGACGAGCGGGTTTGCACCCAGTACGTTTTCAACCTGGTCAACAACTTTCAGGAAGTCAGCACCGACGCGGTCCAGCTTGTTGACGAAGATAATACGGGACACTTCAGATTCATTCGCATAACGCCAGTTGGTCTCCGACTGGGGCTCAACACCACCGGAGCCACAGAATACACCTACACCACCGTCGAGTACTTTCAGGGAACGATACACTTCAACGGTGAAGTCAACGTGCCCTGGGGTGTCGATGATATTCAAGCGGTGGTCTTTCCAGAAACAGGTAGTTGCCGCAGACTGAATGGTAATACCACGCTCTTGCTCCTGTTCCATGAAGTCCGTGGTTGCAGCACCGTCATGCACCTCACCGGTTTTATGAATTTTACCGGTCAGTTTAAGAATACGCTCAGTGGTGGTGGTTTTACCTGCGTCTACGTGGGCAAAAATACCGATGTTTCTATAGTGTGATAAATCGCTCATTGTGCTGCTCTTGTGTTATGAATCCTGCTGAAAAAATTGTGCGGCATTCTACTAGATTTTTGAGGTGAAGCCTATAAATACAGTGAGGAAAAATGGGGTTTTTCGGTATATTTCTTAATGACCAGAACTAATGTCCAAATTACAAAAATATCATGTAAAAACAATAACTTTTAGCTGCTCCTGGAATTACTTAGCTTGGCTGAAACTGAGCCTGATTTAGCCGCCATTCGGCGGCTGGGACAGCGAACTATCCGATGTGCTACACAGTGCTTCAAACAGTACTCGCAACCTCTTCGAGGCGCTAACGCGCACCAAACCCTGACCTGCGGTGCATGACATATCATTTGCTGTTTTTTTATGGGGTAGAGAGTCGTCGCATTATTCCATTGTTCCAAAGTAAAAAGGCCTTCCCCGGAAGGGGAAGGCCTTTTTAATTTAGAAGCCTGACGATGTGCTACTCTCACATGGGGAGGCCCCACACTACCATCGCCGATGAACGGTTTCACTTCTGAGTTCGGAATGGGATCAGGTGGTTCACGTTCTCTATCTTCGTCAGGCAAATCGTTTGTCTGCATTACCCCTCAGGGTAATCGGACGAATTAGTTAACAAAGCGGAGAATGAAAATCAGTGAAGTACTTGCGATTTTTCTATCTTTTAGCATTTTCATGCTACATGCGCGTACTTTGTGCTTGTTGTGTCTATTGGTTGTTGCTTTCGCATATAAATTAAACTTTTACCTTTCAAAAGCCTGAAGTTATATGGTCAAGCCTCACGTGCAATTAGTACTGGTTAGCTCAACACATCACTGTGCTTACACACCCAGCCTATCAACGTCCTCGTCTTGAACGGCACTTTAGTGGACTTAAAGTCCAAGGGAGATCTAATCTTGAAGGAGGTTTCCCGCTTAGATGCTTTCAGCGGTTATCCTTGCCGAACATAGCTACCGGGCAATGCGTCTGGCGACACAACCCGAACACCAGAGGTTCGTTCACTCCGGTCCTCTCGTACTAGGAGCAACGCTTCTCAAATCTCCAACGCCCACGGCAGATAGGGACCGAACTGTCTCACGACGTTCTAAACCCAGCTCGCGTACCACT
>RFVC01000261.1 GCA_009922595.1 Gammaproteobacteria bacterium
GCAGTCCATCACCAGACCGATCGTACCGGTTGGCGCAATTACGGTTGCTTGCGCATTTCTATAGCCATGGGCTTCGCCTTTTTCTAAAGCTTTGTCCCAGGCCTCCTTTGCAGCTTCAGCAAGACCGGCAAATGGCACCGCTGTGGAATCCAGGGCGACCGGAGCTATTGTCAATCCTTCATAATCTGTTGCTGCGTGTGCCGCCCTACGGTGATTGCGAATAACCCGCAGCATCTCTGCCTTATTTTCTTCAAATCGGCGAAATGGCCCTAATTCTGATGCCATTTCAGCAGATGTTTCATATGACACAGCTGTCATCACTGCTGTAATTGCGCCTGCGGCAGCCCGGCCCCCATCTGAATCATATGGCAGTCCTGCCGCCATAAGTAGGCCGCCGATATTTGCGTATCCAAGGCCAAGAGTACGAAAATCGTATGAGCCCAGAGCAATTTCCTCAGAGGGGAATTGCGCCATCAGTACAGAGATTTCCAGTACAACGGTCCAAAGTCGGCAAGCGTGACGGAACCCATCGATATCAAACGAACCATCTTCCTTCCGGAACGCCATCAGGTTGATGGAGGCAAGATTACATGCAGTGTCATCGAGGAACATATACTCTGAACAAGGATTTGAAGCGTTGATGCGCCCAGATACTGGACATGTGTGCCACTCGTTGATTGTGGTATCAAACTGCACGCCTGGATCTGCAGACGCCCATGCTGCATGGCTTATATTGTCCATGAGGTCTTTGGCAGAAATTGTCTTTGAAACTTTGCCAGTTGTTCGCTCAATCAGATCCCAATCATCATTGGCTTCAGCTTTTGCAAGAAAGTCATTTGTCAGTCGAACAGAGTTATTCGAGTTCTGACCGGAAACTGTAAGATAGGCCTCTGAATCCCAATCTGTGTCGTATTCTCTGAAATCAATGCCCTCAACTCCCTGCCGCGCGAGTTGGATTGTGCGTTGGATATAATTTTCTGGTACGCAAGCCCTTCGAGCAGCTTTTATAGCCAGTTTAAGAGGATGATTTACCGCTGGATCAAAGGCAGCATCGCCGGCTGACTCAGCGTCACTACAAGCTTCGAGGATACCATTCAACGTCTTGCGGGTCAGTTTGGAACCTGCGACCAGAGCAGCTAC
>RFVC01000262.1 GCA_009922595.1 Gammaproteobacteria bacterium
TTATCGGCGCTTGACCGCTATCCCCACGAGTTTTCGGGCGGTCAGGCCCAGCGTATCGGCATCGCACGGGCATTGTTGGCCGGATCACGCATCCTCGTGCTTGATGAACCGGTCTCGGCGCTTGATGTTTCGGTACAGGCGCAGATACTCGAGTTGCTGATTAATCTGAAAGCCAGGTTTGGCCTGACCTACATTTTCATTTCACATGACCTTGCCGTGATAGAAGCCTTTTGCGATAGGGTGGCTGTCATGTATTATGGAGAAATAGTTGAAATTGGGCACGCGGATAAACTTTTTGGTCAGGCTTATCATCCCTATACAGATCTGCTTGCCAGAACAGCACCACGTCAGGATGCTGATCTCTATACCGAGCATCAGATCGAGTTGCCCGACCCGTTAAACCCTCCATCAGGATGTGCTTTCGCCGCCAGATGCCCCAGAGTTGAGAAAATCTGCTGCCAGAAGAAACCTGAATTATCATCACAGAAGGCCAGTTCACATGTTGCATGCCACTTCCCGCTCAATCGGCGAAAATCCTGCTGAAAGCCGGGCCAGCCGCCCGCTGCAAGTGGCTGAGGCAATCAAGGAATATGTTGTTTCAAACGCGCTTCAGCCTGGTGATAAACTGCCGAACGAAGCCGAACTCATCACGCTTTTCGGCATGGCAAAAGGCACTATCCGCGAGGCAATGCGCATTCTGGAAGCCCAGGGGCTTGTCAAAACCAGAACAGGGCCGGGTGGAGGATGTTTTGTCCATGAAGTCTCGGAAACCAGAACACGGGCGCTGCTAGCCAACTATTTCTATTTTCGGCACCTGACCATCAGCGACATTTACCAGTTGCGTAAGCAGCTGGAACCGGAACTTGCGGCAGGTCTTGCCGGCAAACTGGATACAGAGGCAATAGCTGAACTTGAAGCCATCACTGAGCAATATGAAACACCGCCACAGAGCAAGGAAGATGACCGGCGTCACCACGAAGCCTCCCTTCGCTTTCATGCCAGACTTGCCGCCCATGCCAAAAACCATCTCCTTGGATTTATTATTGGCTTCATGGCTGAGGTTTTGTCAGAAGTGACAACGACCCGGCGCCTTTTTGAGCCCCCGAACCACCAGCTCTGGGCAAGGGGGCGTGAGTTTCA
>RFVC01000263.1 GCA_009922595.1 Gammaproteobacteria bacterium
AGCAAAGTATTCACCACCTTCGCTCGTGTCCCACCGGCCTGCCGCTTTTGAGTCAGCTTTCAGGGTGCAATCAGGGAAGACATCCTTGTACCGATCCATGTCCATAAGGTTACGGACCTTTCTGCCAAAGCGCACAGCCAGTTCGCCAGTATGCGTGGCCTGTATCACCTTGCGCATTGGATCACGGCCCATCATGAACGCCGGAAGCAAGTAAGATGCAAATTCAGATTTGGTGTGACGGGGCGGCATATTCACAATCAGCCGCTTGAGGGTGCCATCCGCTATCTTGTCAAACGCCGCCGCCATCTTTTCATGGTGACTGGACAGGATCGCTTCGGGCCAGACGTATTTAGCAAATTGTAGGAAGCTGTTTTGCGCGCCTTCCTGGGCTTCAAGCATCGCCAGTCTTAGCTGGAGACGCATTCTCTCCGCTTCAATGTCTTCAACAGCAGTCTGCATTTAAAATATTTTTTGCAAAAATTTTTTCAGGAATCGATTTTCCAGAGAAAGGGGGTGGGTTTCAAGTATTGTTCCACATGGAACATTAGTCATTTTCGTTTCAAGCTAAATTATTTCTGTGAAATCTGACTAAAGCCATCGCTGGCGCGAGCGAGGCGCTGAACAGGGGGTCGCTGTACAAAAAACGAGCAGAATGAACCAAAATGGCCATAGGGTACCTGCTTATTTCCGGTAAATACTATTACCGGAATTAGTGTTTCTAATAAAATCAAGCACTTACGCATTATGGCCCATGCGCCAGGGCCCATGACCCGCGCAAAACGGGGAAAGGGCCGTGCAACAAGGTGCCAGCGGACACGCCCTGGGGCGGGCGAGCCCTCTTTCTCGGTTCTCTCGCGCGTTTAAACGATGAAGTAGGGGTCTAGGTATTCCCCTGGTCTTGCGTTGATTGTGTGGCTTCCTGTGGCCTCTGATGTCATGTGGCAACATACGGCCATGTAATGTTGTATATTGGCCAAAAAACATGGCTAGATTTCCCCATTTTCTCCGCATAATAAGCGATAGCGCAGGACATCCCACAGGACCGCGTCCAGGCGCCAGCTATCCAGGGGCGTGGCGTCAATGCCTAATCTGAATAGTTCTTCAGCTTGAGAGCCGTGATAAAGCAGGAGCCTGCCGTC
>RFVC01000264.1 GCA_009922595.1 Gammaproteobacteria bacterium
GTGGCATCATCATCGAAATCAATGCCATTCAGCCTGTTATCCGTCACAATCAACACCGAGTCCAGCGAGCCCGATTCCATCACGATATTCAAGTAGGTTTCCTCTTCCAAGGTCAGTCGGTAGGTATCAACGAAGCTGGTATCCTCTCCGCCACCGTAGAGCTCCAGGACAGCACAGTCATTCTCATCCAGGGCATCTTGAATCACCGAGTTCACCGAAAGATCTACGATAGAGCAATCACCGGGACCACCATAGATTGCATTAGCCCCAGCGATATCATCTGGCTGAAGGACATCTATGTCGCCCAATGAAGGCGCCATTATGGCGACTTCGGTTTCCTCGTGGCCAAGTCCGACAGCATGTCCAAGCTCATGCAGAGCAACGCGACGGAAATCTATTTCAGGCCGCCTGGCACCAGAATAAACATCCCAGTTAAAGCTGTTATTGAACAAGATATCGGTCTGGTCTATTAGCGCAAAGCCCAGGTTGCCGGGCAGTGCGATAGAAAGGGTAATGGCAAGGACACCAGAGCCAAATTCATTGCCGCAGACCTCATCCTTGAAATCAACACCGTTCAGACCGTCGCCCTCACCATCAGGAAACTCCTCATCATTGCTAGCAGAAAATCCTGTGCAGGGATCGAGGTATACTGGTTCCAGGGTAAAGGTGAAATCGGTCTGGTTTGTCCATTGATCCATGGCCTCTTCAAAAGCCTGAGTCCAGGTAATTCCTGATGGTGCCTGCCCTGTAATATCTACAAAAAAGGTGGACTCCCCGTTTGGCCAACGGTTTCCATCAAGGTTAAATGAAAAAGCACCGGCGGTAATGCCTAGAGCCAGAATAGACAATATACGGCGACGCAAGAATTACTCCGCATCCAGAATCAGGTTCACTGCTTCGCGCAGTTCATCAGGAGTAACAGGCAAAAAGTCAGTCTTTTGGAGCAATCTGTTACTGAATTTCATATTCCGCAGCTTAGAGGCGAGGATCATATTCTTGTTGTCGGTAATCTCCATCACCTCCTGCTGAACATCGGTTAACAGCGTTTCATAACCCTTGGCGTCGGTAATGATTCTGAAATGACCCTGTGACCAGCCAATAAGCGGATTGACGCTTTTACT
>RFVC01000265.1 GCA_009922595.1 Gammaproteobacteria bacterium
AGCCGCAAGTCAGCGACATACAAAGTCGGCTGCCTAGTTTCTTGTATTTTTAATTTGCCTTTTGTTCCGATCTCAGGGCTAAGCTTTTTTGGAAGGAAGCTGAGAGAAGGATTCCGGATATGACTGTGGAGCTTGCGGCTGGAGTTACTGGTTATGCAGAAGAAATTCCAGTTCTTGACCTAGAACCGTTTTTGGCAGGCGAGGCTGGCGCAGCTGAACGGTTGGCAAGTGAATTGCGATTTACCCAAGAAAACATCGGGTTCTACTTTGTTATTAACCACGGCGTGGATATGGCGCTTATTCGCAATGGCTACGATCAGCTTGCGAAGTTCTTTGCTCTGCCGATGGAGGAAAAACTTAAACTACGAGCTTCTCGCACTCGAGCTGGCTATGTTCCGCCAAAATCAGTTATTTATGTTACCTCGCCAATAAACAAGAATACCAAGCCAGATCTCAATGAGGTTTTGAGGTATGTCAATGAACGGCCTCAAGACCATCCGGGAATAAAAGCAGGCAGGCGCTTTCATGGGCCCAACCCTTGGCCTGAGAGTTTGCCGGGGTTCCGGGAAACCATTAAAGCGTGCCATGAGGAACTGGCTTCACTAGGGCGACGTCTACTGCCGCTTTATGCGATGGCACTAGATAAACCAGCGGATTATTTTACACCATTTTTTGAGGACCCCCTTTGGACAACACGCAACTCCCACTATCCCGTGGGAGAGGCTGAGGAGAATCAATTTGGTATAGCGCCGCATCAGGATGCAGGTTTTATGACCTTGCTGCCTTTGTCGGATGTGCCAGGGCTTGAGATACGAACAAGAGCTGGTAACTGGATTAACGCGGATCACATGAAGGGAGACGCTATCATCGTAAATACCGGCGAATTCCTCAACAGGTGGACAAATGGCAGGTTCTTAGCCTCGCCACATCGGGTAAGGCCACCAGAACGCGACCGTTATTCCATGGCGCTATTTTTTAATCCCAGTCCCGATGCTGTCGCTGAGCCACTAGATACATGTGTATCCGATGATCATCCGCCGATTTTCGAACCAATCAGTCTCTATGATTATGTGTGTTGGTATGTCGATCGTAATTACCCCCCTGAAGCTGG
>RFVC01000266.1 GCA_009922595.1 Gammaproteobacteria bacterium
ATTACGCCACCAGCAGCGCAGCTGCTTCAAGTGGTACTTACGATGATCGTTCCGGTATTCTGACATTCAATCCTGGTGAAACCAGTAAGTCAGTAGCCATCAATATCAAAGATGACAACATTTATAACCCCGAAGCCAAAGCCTTCACTTTTGGCATTTCCAATGGCAACAACGGCACCATTGTTGATGCGGCAGTGGTTGTAAGTATTTCTGAAAATGAAAGCGAACCTACTATTAGTGCTGGCGATATCACTCTTACTGAGGGCGAGATTGGAAACATCCGAATTAGCCTAAGTGGTCCGCAAGCCACTGACAGAGATATTTTTATTGGGACACGTGATGGCACGGCAACAACAGCTGACTATTCAGCTAGAGCTGAAACTTTAACTATTCCAGCTTTAGCTACCGAAATTCAGGTTTCAGTTATAACAACACAGGACACAATCTACGAAGGCACTGAGCAATTCTATCTCGATTTAGGTGGAGAGGTTAAAGAAGCGGAAGCAGTAGTTACGATCAATGACGACGATGAAGCACCAGCCATTGCATTTGCTGACACCGAAGTGCAAGTGACTGAAGGTAATTCGGCTGAGTTTGTCATCAACCGTTTGGCCGATTCTGCCATCGATCTCACTTTTGATGTGGTCGTGAGCAGTATTGATGCCGAAGCCGAAGATTACGGTGTGCCAGAAGTTCTCACCTTAACCATTCCAGCAAGTGCCAGCACAACAGCACTAACACTAACAACCAGCGATGATGCTGTGGATGAATTTGCCGAGAGCATTGCTTTAACATTGGCCAACCCTGTCGATGCGCGTTTGGGCGGTGTGACCAGTTCACGTTTGGTCATCAACGATAACGATGATGAGCCAAGCCTCACCATAGCTCCAGTAACCGCCAGCGTGACTGAGGGCGACGAAGTGCCAATTAGTTTTACCATTGATGCCGCCTCAGAAAAACCAATCAGTTTTGAGTACGTCACTTTAGCAGGCACAGCAGCAGTCAATTCTGAATACGAATTTGCTTCCGGCTCTATCAGTTTAGCGCCAGGGGAAACATCAAGCAGTATTTCTGTTGTAACTTTGGACGATGCCATCGATGAGGAAGATAA
>RFVC01000267.1 GCA_009922595.1 Gammaproteobacteria bacterium
CAGGATATCGGGAAGGCCGATAAAATTCAGGATAAGCCGTAATGCGGCAGGGGGCATCATAACCGCTATCTCGGCATCACGCCCGACCAGCAAGGTGTCTGTGTGATGGCGTGCATGAGACCATTTCCATGTCACCGGATTACGCATAATCATAAAACAGGCCAAAGAATAGAAAAATTTATTCAGATATGCTGTTTTGAAGGCCGTACCATGGCCGCATTCATGCCATCTGGCATCCGAGCCGGAGGCATATAACACCCCGTAGATTGCCCAGAAGGGTATAGAAATCCATGAGGGCATAAACATAATGGCCGCCCCGGCACAAAAGGCCATCACCAGATAGTAAAGAAGCATATCACGCAAAGGGCGCGCATCCCGGCGCAAAAGCAGTTGTTTCATCACCTGTCTGTCAACAGGTGTCTGATACCATGCAGGCGAGATCAGCCCATGTTCTGGCCCGCCATTTTCTGCGGTTTTGACTAAATCATAATTGCGCATAGTTACCCTGTAGCCTGTTCAGCGATAAGAGTAAAACAACTGAAAAACCTGTGTCAATTCGCGCAACAGGGGGTTTAAACCTCTATTTCCCAATGTGATTTAATGATGCACAGGCATTCAGGATAAGCGGAGAATTATTAAAAAATGGTGCTGCTAGCGTGATTCGAACACGCGACCTCACCCTTACCAAGGGTGCGCTCTACCGCTGGAGCTATAGCAGCACATGGCGCTTTGATACATCAAGACACCGATAGATGCAAGCAAGCTATATGCCGAATATCTGTCTATGGGCGGTTGGGGGTAAAATATGCAAGGCAGGCCAGAAGAGCAGATTTGTCAATTTGGCCAATGGTCTTGTTATTCTGTGAAACTGCAAGCGGGTGTTCTGTCTGGTCCAGCTGGCATATTATCCGTGTGGCAGGGGTGGTTGCAGATATGGTTTGAGCGCCCCTTTTTGTCTTTGCCGGCAGGCGTGAGAAGGCCAGAATATCCTTGGCTGTCAGAACACAAAGCGGGTTAATCTGGGCAACAAAATTTGCCACATATTCCGTTGAGGGGGCATGAAAAATTTCCCTTGGTGTGCCTATCTGAACAATACGCCCCCCTTCCATGA
>RFVC01000268.1 GCA_009922595.1 Gammaproteobacteria bacterium
ACCACCCGGGCATTTCTCAAGCCAATCCGTGAAGAGACCTGGGCCATCGGCCTGCGGAAGGGTGACGAGGAACTGCGGCAGCAGATCAATGGGTTCCTCAAGCAATTCAAAGCAGAAGGTGGCTTTGAAAAGCTCGGCAATGAGTTCCTGCCTGAAGAAAAAGCGTTTTTCACAAAAAACAACATTCCTTTTTACTTCTAGTCGCTCCTTCAAGTGCCGGCTGCCCCGACAGTCATCTCGGCCTCTCCCGGGGCCGTCTGGGGGAAATAACGTGTAGCCTGCACTCAATTCACCGTATGATGCAGCAGATGTCTCGAACGCTTGCCCACACGATCGTTGCTTTCGCCTTCATGGTGCTGCTCACCCTGGCCTGCCTGCAGGTTCCCGGTGAGTGGAACTGGAGTGGTGTCTGGGAGTATCGCCAGAAATTTCTTCAAGGCTGGCTCGTGACGCTCGGCCTGAGCCTGGCCGCCCTGGTGCTCAGCGTGCTGATCGGCCTGGTGGTAGCCCTCCTGCTGGCCGCCCGCAATCCACTCGTCGAGGCAGTTGGCCGAATCTATGTGGAACTGATTCGGGGCACCCCGCTGCTGGTGCAGCTCTTACTCGGCTTCTATGTGATTGCCAATGCCGTTGGCCTGGAAAACCGCTTTGTTGTCGGCACGTTGGTACTCGCCGCTTTCAGTGGTGCCTACATGGCCGAAATTTTTCGTGGAGGACTCGATGCCATCCCCAAGACGCAGCGGGATTCGGCCCGGGCCATTGGCCTGACCCGCTGGCAGTCCTTTCGGCTGGTGATCCTGCCGCAGGCCATTCGCCTGGTGCTGCCTGCCGTGGCAGGCCAGCTGGTTTCTCTTATCAAAGATTCATCATTGTTGTCAGTCATTGCCATTAAAATTTGTTCCATCGTGTTATTTAACTGATCCAACTTGTCTCCTGTTCTAGATGCGGTTGTTGTCATTGTGCCTGTCATACCGCCTCGTAAATTTGTCATTGCATTTCCTAAGTTCTCTAAACTGTTAGCATACATGTCTATTTTTGATTTGTCAAGTTCATCTAGTGTTTTATTCAAGTTTTTGGCAAAATTTTCTGAACCTCCACCAAATATCTTGC
>RFVC01000269.1 GCA_009922595.1 Gammaproteobacteria bacterium
GGTTACAAACTTCCCTTGGTCGTCCGAAGGCAAGTGGAAGACGTCTATTTTTCCGTCCTTCTTCGGCACAGGGAATTTGGGCAATTCGCTGATGATCGTCTTCACATCTTTAGGCGCACTGCGCTCCACTTTTTTAGGCGCTCCGTCCGAGAAATCGGCCGTTAACCACTCCATAAAAGATGCTTTCTCGCTAAAAGGCATCTCCCTAACCTCAAGTGTTTCCTCAACTGGCGCAGCTTCCACTTTCTTCGGCTTTGGCTGCTTTGGCTTCGGAGTTTTCGGAGCTTTTTTAGGCTTCGCTGGGACAGGCTTCATCTCAGCAGGAGCCGGTTTCTCTGAGGCAGGTTTGGATTTTTGCTCTGCTGGAGCCGATTTCTTTATCTGAATCGGTTTCTCCTCTGCCGCTTTTTCCTCGATACGCGAAGACGCCACCTCCTTTTTCACGGGAGCGGCTTGAACCGGTTCCACGACCTCAGCCGGCTTTTTCTCTTCCGTGGCACTCGCAGGAATTTCCTCCCCACGCAACGCACGTGAACGCAAAATCGCCTTGCGCACTGCCTCTGGCAAATGACTTAAATCATCTGGTACAGCAGTGGGTTTTGCTGGGGCAGCTTTCGGTTTTGGAGAGTCCAATTTCACTGGCTCCTTCACCTCCGTCTCGGGCTTCACCGCCTTCGGCTTTTGGGCCGCCGCCTCCGGCGCTTTCTCAACTTTCGACTTCACCGGC
The DNA here is from genome assembly GCA_009922595.1 of Gammaproteobacteria bacterium. Classification (GTDB taxonomy): domain Bacteria; phylum Pseudomonadota; class Gammaproteobacteria; order Pseudomonadales; family Pseudohongiellaceae; genus Eutrophocola. The sequence goes on from RFVC01000269.1 coordinate 728, forward strand.
TCCACAGCCTTTTTCTCCCGAGCTTTGCCCGCCACCTCAACTTCTTCCACCTTGCCCGCTTCGGCCACTTCGGTAAAATCAACCACCGGTACCTCCTTCGTGCTCTCCATGCCTGGGATAGGCATATCATGAAATTCTTTGAGTGCCGCTCTGTTCGGCATAGCAATGGCCGCTCGTTTAATCTGACCCGGCAGCAAATAGCTCTCCTTCTTTTGCAATGCCTTCATGTACAAAGCATGCAACGGAGCCGCATATGGAAAATCATCCACCGCCTGCTTCAGGCCGATCAAATCCTCCGAAGTAATCTGCTCCGGATGCTTGAACAAGGTGTTGATTTTCTTTGCGTTCATTTACCAATTCGCGATGGCTCTATTCAGCACATC
>RFVC01000270.1 GCA_009922595.1 Gammaproteobacteria bacterium
CATTCGTCTCATCCCAGACATCAGCAATCATCAACTGGTCTATCCACCACAGCCAAATAACGCCCAGACACAGAGACAGACCAAATGCCTGATTGACAGTCAAAAACGTTATGCCCCCGCGCGTGATGCTGGCAGGCTGTTTTTTACTCATTATTGTTCAGCTCTGAATTGTCTCAGCAGCTCCCGTCTGAGCAACTTGGACTGCATATAAAAAAATGACGGCGTAGTAGGGCGTAAAAAAGCGATCCCAACCAGAAACCAAAGGAAACAACAAAAAAAACACTAGAAACAGGAACAACGACAGTACTGCCAGCTGAGAAAGAGTTAATTCAGACTTCGGTGTGATGAATGATGAGCACACATCCCGCCATGAGCGTTGTATAGCAAGCAGAAATATTAATAAAAAAACTGGCAAAACTGAGAATAGCAGAGAGCCGCTCGCCACAAGCTGTGAAAAGGCAGTTGACAAAACTTCAACATACATCAGGAAAGAAAACGGTTGCTCGAATGCTGTGATATCTATCTGACTTTCAATGAGCGTGTGGTAAAAAAGCCGCCACCACTGCTGGTCAAACTCCATACTCAGCACAAAGTATAGAACGAGGGCTGTAGTCCAGTAGCCTAGGCAACACAAAAGAACCCTGGAACTCCAACTCCCTGAGCGAATGTAGTGACCCCAACAAATTACAGGAAAGACTAAACAGACCGTGATGATGTTGTTGGTTCGAATTAACACCGAAAGCAAAAGCAGCAGCCCGGCCCCGGCCACCAGAAAACTGTCGGCCAAGTTGAAGATCGGCCAGTCGATCACGCCCTCGAGCCGGAAGTGGATGAAGTCGCGGACGGCAAAGACCGGCTGCCCCTGCCGGGCCAGCGGCGCATGCCAGACGAGGCCGGGCAGCCCCAGCCGGTCATAGAGGTTGCCCAGAATACCGCCGCTGATCAACGCCAGTGCCACCACCAGCAGCCCGTCACCCCGCAGCCGCAGGCTATTGACCGTAACGATGATGCCGATCAGGGCCGCGACCGACACGGTGATGAACAGCCAGCCCATCCCCTGCCCCAGTCCGAAGAGCGCGCCTTCATTGAGGTTGGTCTCCCACCAGAGCA
>RFVC01000028.1 GCA_009922595.1 Gammaproteobacteria bacterium
TTCCAGGCCAAGCTTTTCAAGGGCCGCCCGGTTTTCCTCTGCGCAATCCGCTTCCCCTTCACTGACGGCCAGGGAGACAGGAACCAGCAGCGGCTGACTCTTGATGCCGTCATCGCTCATGGCTTCCTTCATGTGCTCGTAAGTAATGCGCTCGTGGGCCGCGTGCATATCCACCACAACCAGCCCATGGGCATTCTGCGCCAATATGTAAATGCCGTGCAGCTGGGCAACGGCAAATCCCAGCGGTGGTATTTCTTCATCCTCTGCTGGTGTGATGGACGGTTGAGGATCTGGGAGGCTGGCTGTGAATTCCGAGAGGGACTCCAGCTGAGAATGAATCATGTCACGGGATAAAGCCAGTGAGGACTGGTTCCGGGCGGTGGCATCGGCAAAAGAGTAATTGCCGGGCGCGGATGCAGCAGGTTCCTGGATCATCGACTCCACCGTGTCTTTCGGGCGCACATCGGCCAGCGATCGATGCAGTGCGCTGAACAGGAAGTCATGCACATGACGGCTGTCACGAAAGCGCACTTCATGCTTGGTCGGGTGCACGTTGACATCCACCAGGGTCGGATCGAGTTCCAGGTACAGAACAAATGCCGGATGACGGCCGTGGTAGAGGACGTCCCGGTAGGCCTGCTTGATGGCATGGGTAACCAGCTTGTCGCGAATAGCGCGGCCGTTGACGTAGAAATGCTGTAGATCTGCCTGTGAACGGGAAAAGGTTGGCAGGCTCACCCAGCCCCAAAGGCGCAGCCCGTTGGCTTCCATATCAATACTGACGGTATTGTCCATGAAGGCCGGCCCGCAAATTTGGGACACCCGGCGCTTTATTTCAGATTCGGTGTTAGCGCGTTCAAAGCGGTGCACGCTGCGCTGGTTATGCTGAACATTAAAGGTCACATCGAAGCGGCTCAGTGCCAGGCGCTTGACCATTTCGTCTATCCGCTTGTACTCCGTTTGTTCCGTACGCAGAAACTTGCGGCGTGCAGGAGTATTGAAAAAGATATCCCGGACTTCCACGTTGGTCCCCGGGGGATGCGCCGCGGGACTGACATTGGCATCCATGTCCCGGCCCTCGGTTTCCACCTTCCAGGCCTCGCTGGCCTCGGGTGTTCGGGAAATCATTGTCAGCCTGGACACTGAAGCAATACTGGCGAGCGCTTCGCCGCGAAATCCGAGGGAGCTGACATTTTCCAGGTCATCGAGCTCCGTTATCTTGCTGGTGGCATGACGGTTCAGGGCCAGAGGCAGATCCTCTTTTTCAACACCGAAACCGTTGTCGCGAATACGCACGAGCTTGATGCCGCCTTTCTCCAGTTCGATGTCGATGCGATCGGCCCCGGCATCAAGGCTGTTTTCAAGCAGCTCCTTGACCACGGATGCAGGACGCTCAACAACTTCACCGGCAGCAATCTGGTTGCTGAGGCGCTGGCTTAAAAGATGGATTCTGGCCCTGTTATTGGGGGGAGAACTTTCAGGCATTCACTATTCAGGATGACGGTATTTTTATGACTTGTCCGATCCGAATAGTATCACTATTTAGTTGGTTGGTTTCGCGGATGCGCTGCAGCGGTACCGAATATATGGTGGCAATTTCTGACAGCGTTTCACCGCGGGAAATGGTGTGTTCAACAAAGGTAATAGCAGCAGGACTGATCAAGCCATTGGGAATGGTCAGTTCCTGTCCGACCCTGATCCTGTCATGATGTAGGTCATTGGCGCGCTTCAGTTCACTGTAGGAAACATTAAAGCGGTCGGCTATCTCGGATAACGTGTCGCCCCTGACAACCATGTATTTGGACGGAGTGCCGCCATTGTCTTTCTGCCAGTAAATCCAGGTACCCCTGGGCGGCTTGTCGTAAAAATATGAGGTGATTCCGTTCACGATGGCAGCGGCGAAACGCTCGCGCCATCTTCTGGAATCAAGGTTCTTGGCATCGGTTGGATTAGTGATATAGCCCGACTCCACCAGCAGTGAAGGGATATCAGCACTGCGCAGCACAACAAAATTCGCCTGTTCGACATTGGTGCGGCGCATGTGGGTTACCTTGCCCACGGAATTGATAATCTTTTCCCCAGCTTCCAGGCTGGCGGCAATACTGGCGGTCATGCTGAGATCGAGCAGAACGCTGCGCAGGACCTCGTCCTTGTCATCAAGGCTGACCTTGCCAATGCCTCCAATCAGGTCTGCGGCATTTTCCTTTTCTGCCAGCAAGCGGGCCTGTTCACTGGTCGCGCCACGCTGGGATAGGGCATAAATCGTGGTGCCGCGCGCCTTGCTGCTTTTAAAAGAATCGGCATGGATGGCGATAAAAAAATCGGCATTGTTATTGTGGGCGATGCGTGTACGCTGCTTCAGGGTCATACCGTAATCGCCGTCGCGTACCATCACCGCCTTGTAGCCGGGGGTAGCGTTTATCTGCCGCTGTATTTCGCGGGCAATGGCTAGGGTGACCTTTTTCTCCTGCAGCCGATTTACGCCGATGGCGCCGGGATCCTCACCACCATGGCCGGCTGAGATAGCGACAACGATATCGCGTTTCAGATTGTCAATTTCCTCGCTGGAGCGACGAACGACCGGTTTATTGCTCGTGCTTTCCTGATCGTAAAAATCGATGACCAGCCTGTTGCCATATTGTGAATTAGGTTCGAGCAGAAATGAGCGGGGATCAGCCTTGCTGTTCAGGTCGAAGACGACCCGGTAGTCGACCTCGTTTCTGGCAGCACTGCGAATGCGGCCGATTGGGGTGTTGGACAGGTCCAGTGAATCAAAGTCAGCTGTCAGACTGGCCTGCTTGATGTCGACCACGATGCGGTCGGGGTTATTCAGGCTGAAGACCTGGTGGTCAACTGTTTCGGAAAGATCAAAAACCAGGCGGGTGTAATCGGGTGCACGGTAGGCGCGGACATTTTCCACGGAGGCAGCCTGTGCCGTAGCGACAATCAGCCACAGGAATAAAGCTATGCCCTTCCCTACCAAGATTCGCACTGGTTTTTCCTGAAATGAGCTTTATAAAATACATAATTTACAGGTATTTAGGTGATTTTTCTACAAGAATTCTAGGAAAATAGGGTGCTGAGGGGTGATACCGGCTAGGCGGACTGCAGTTTTCTGGAAATGGCTTCCCCACGAGGGGTATGTGCCGCAACGGCGATCTCCCTGCCCCTGTTTCTGGTGGAGAGTTGAATCTCGAGATCAGGTGCCGGCAGCACGCCAAACGCCTTCTCGGGCCACTCCACCAGCACAAGAGAATCGCTGTCGAGGTAATCCCACAGACCGATAAATTCCAGCTCCTCTGGGTCCTCCAGGCGGTAAAGATCAAAATGGTAAATATTGAGACTGTCCAGCTCGTAGGGTTCCACCAGGGTGTAGGTCGGGCTTTTGACGGCACTGGTATGCCCAAATGACTGGATGATGCCTCGGCTGAGAGTTGTCTTGCCGGTGCCGAGATTGCCACTGAGAGTCAGCAGACCCTTGCCGCCGCAGGATTCGGCTATCTGCCGGCCAAAGGCCATCGTTGCCTTTTCATTCTTGAGGAAAATTGTTTCAGACATATCGTCAGGCGTTCACCAGCTGGTGAATTGGATCCAGCAAATCGGAAGCCATCATGCCGCGCTCGCCATTGATCCTGGCGTGGTTGTCAGCGGCATAACTGTGTATGCATGTGCCCAGCCTGGCGCTGTCCTGGACGGAAAAACCCTGTGCAAGAAACCCTCCCAGCACACCGCTGAGTACGTCACCCATGCCACCCGTGGCCATGCCGGGATTGCCATGGGCACACTGTTCAACCTGGAGGCGTTGACCCTGGCTGAAGCAGACCAGTGTGCCACTGCCCTTGAGAATCGCGGCACCACCAAACTGCTCCTGCAGCCTGGTGACGGACCCAACCCGGTTGGCCTGAATTTCTGACGTCGTGCAGCCGAGCAGCCTGGCTGCTTCGCCGGGGTGTGGGGTGATAATCACGTCAGGGTTTTTTTCCAATTCGCTTTTACCAGCGCCCTGGCTGATCAGGTTCAGTGCATCGGCGTCCAGGACGAGAGGTTTTGGGTTTTCAGCGAGATGTGTGAGGGTCAGCTGTAGGCAGACATTGGACCAGTCACTCTGGCCCAGCCCGGGCCCCAGGACAACTACCGAGGCCGGTGTAATAAGGCTCACCAGGTCGTTGGTGTCATCAATGGCTTTTACCATCAGTTCAGGACAGCGGGCAATGAATGACGCAGCATGAAATGCATGCGTGGCGACCGAGACCAGGCCGGCTCCAGCACGGGCAGCGCTCTTGCCGGCCAGCAGCGCCGCGCCGCCATAGCCCTGGTCACCCCCTATAACCAGGACATGACCATAGTCACCCTTGTGGGAGTCACTGTCCCGGCGGGTCAACTGATGCCTTATCACATCGTATTCCAATTTTTGGATTGAGCTGCTCACGGGTTTCGAGCCTTAAGTTAAAGGGGTAATTATAGTGCCTGTTGCAGGAATTGCGGGCAATAAAAAGGCCCTTTGATTGCGGGCCTTCTAATTCGTCGGTTCACCAGCGGGGTGTTGCGGGCGCCGTGTATTCTTTGATTGTTTTCTCAGTTGCTGTGGCGTTTGCCCAGAGTGATATGCCTGGGACCTGAAGTGGCAACCTGTCCGCTTACGCCTAGCGGGATTTCCTGAATTTTGCCTCCAGAAGCCAGGAAAGCTTCCACCTGATCTTCTATTGTTTCGCTGGAAAAATCTTCTATCGCCTCTTTAACAGGTTTGTGTTTTGGAGATCTTGCAGTTTTTGCACTAGCCATAATGATCCTTGTACTTTGAAAAAATTTTCTTTTTTTAGTGCAGCCAGACCGGCTGAAAGCCGCCCTGCGTTCCCCTAAGAATTCGCAGCGCGGCAGGCCATTATAGTGGCTGAGAGTTTTTTATTCATGTGCAGTCAGAAATAACCTGCTCCTCTTGCAGTGACACACCTGTTTAAGTAGTGATCAACGGGTAGTTGTGGCCAGTCGCAGGGCAAGACCAACAAAGATGAGACCAGCCAATCGGTTCAGGATTAACTGCGCCCTGGCTGACCCCCTGAGCCAGGTGGCTATGAATCCAGCCATACTGGCAATCGAGATAAAGATGGCCAGTGCAACAAGGATAAAAACCAGGCCCAGCAGTAAAAGCTGGCCGGTCATGTTGCCCTCATTCGGGTTGGTGAACTGGGGTAGAAAGGCGAGAAAGAAAATCGCTATCTTAGGATTGGTGAGATTCATGATGATGCCGCGCCGGTACAGGGCGCTCATGCCTGGTAAAACCTGGGAATCGTCATCAAGAGAGGCCGCTGTTGCCCGAAAAGCACTCCAGGCACGGTACAGGAGGTAGGCTGCTCCTGCCAGCTTGAGCACGGTAAAGGTCGTGAGACTGACCATAAAGATGGCGGCTACACCCAGCGCGACTGCCGTGGTGTGAACCAGCAGTCCGGTGCACAGACCAAGCGTGATGAATACACCTGATTTTCTTCCATAGAGGGCAGACTGCATCAGAACAAAAATATTGTCTGGTCCCGGTGCCAGTGACAGCAGCGCCGACGCAATCGTGAAGGTGATCAGTGCCTCGGCGCTCATGGATAAAATTCAGTTAATGGCTGGCGACCAGGTTGATTAATGCCGCCTGGCCATTCCTGTTCGCTTCCAGACAGCGCTGGAGAGCGGCCTCGAGCTGATCGGCATGTTCGACTTTCTCGCCATGACCGCCACAGGCCGCCATGATCTGGTCAAACTCGGGCGTATCACCCAGCGAGACCAGCGGCATAATGTCTTCCTTGGAGGCAAGACCGTCGGGATACATTCCCAGTGTGGAGCGGTGAACCGCGTGCCAGCGGGCGTTGTTCATGACGATTGTCGTGGTGGGTACGCCGTGCATCTTGGCGGTGTGATGGGCAGCAGTAGGGCAGCCGAACATGTAGGAACCATCTCCGACGACCAGGATCACGTCCTTGTCCGGGGCTCCCATTTTTACCCCGAGTGAGGCGCCGAGGCCAAAACCCAGGCCGCCGGCCAGCGAGCTGGAGAGGTAACTGCGGGGCTGGTCCAGGTCGAGGAACTGCAGGGGAACCCCTAGTTCGTTAACGACGACAGTGTTGTCGTCCTTTAACTTGTTGATACATTCGGCTACCCAGACCGGGTTAACCGGCGAAGTACCCGCCGCGGCAGCTGTGACTTCTGCCAGTGCCGCTTTCTTGTCCTTATCCAGAGCGGTCAAATGCTCAATTCGCTGCTTCTGCTTTTCGGCAGCACCGGCACACGCTTCCTCTAGGGCATCTTCAAGTTTGCAAAGCGCTATCGAGGTGGATCCACCGATGGCGAGGTCCATTTCGAAACCGCGTACGGGGTAGTTATTGAAAAAGGGGTCAGGGGCGACCTGGATCAGTTTGGCATCCTTGCGAGGTGTTACTGCACTTGGCCACCAGGGCACCTCGCAGTCCAACGAAAGGAGTACGTCGGCTTTTTCCAGCAGCTCGCCGGGATGAATGCCCAGAAACATGGGATGCTGCAGTGGAATATTGAGTTCCCTGGCCCCGGGTTCACCGGGCGCAGCGACACCAACGCCGAAGGTTTCCGCAATGCGCGTTAATTTCGCCAGGTTGGCCGGGTCGCGACCGGAGCAGGAGGTAATGATCACCGGAAACTCTGCCTCAGCGATATATTGTGCTGCCTGCTTGATGCCCTTGGTGGATGGTGCCGAGATGGACGCACCAAGTTCACGGTTTCGTGGTGTAGCGGGATTGGATTCAGTCAGATCGCCCAGGACTTCCCTTGGCATGCAGAGATAGACAGGCCCCCTCGGTTCGGTCATGGCGATGTCGAGTGCGCGTCCGACTATTTCTTCGGGTGGTTGCCCCGGTCTTAGCTCGTAATCCCATTTCACGTATTCACGCACTGTGCCACCCTGATCAAAGCTGTCCTGTCCCCAGTGGATACTCGCATTGCGGGAGCCGATGTGACCCTGCTCGGTGCTAGGCGTGCGTCCGGCCATGAGTAGAATTGGGGCATTGTCCCTCGAGGCATTCATCAGTCCGCACAGGGCGTTGGCCGTGCCCACGGTGACATGCACCATGACCGCAGCCGGCTTGCCGGTGGCAAGGAAGTAGCCGTGGGCCATGGAAATAGCCACGTTTTCATGGGGAACCGTGACAAACTCCGGTGTTTTGATCCCGGCTTTCTGGGCCTCCACCAGTCCTTCAATGATTGGGGCGAAGTCTGTACCGGCATTGGCAAAGACACGGTCTATGCCGCGGTCGAGAAGTGCCTGTAAAAAGTTCATGGCTACGGAATGCAGCTGCGGGTTCTTGCTCATAGGGATTCCTGCTGGATTGTTGTTCTGATCAGGATGCTGTTTTTATAAAGTGTGTAATGACGGGAGACGTATTTTCCACCAGTAAATTTCGAAGGACCGTCTGTATCATTGCATCCTGTTTGCTGATTCTCTCATGCTGACGTAGATGGTCAAGCCAGCTATGGACCAGGTAAAACTCCTGGAAAGTGCCCGGGGCGTTTATGTTCTCCATCACGTTCCATTCCCAGGCACCATCACGTCGGCGTGCCTTGCCCAACTGCTCCATGGCAACCAGGAATTCAGCCCTACCATCGTCTCGCACCTGGTAGCTGATACAGACCATTACAGGGCCCTGTTCGGGCTCAATTGCAATATGCGGCTCAGGTTTGGTCCAGTGACCAGATGGGCTGTGGTCCATGTCCTCGTTGCCGGTTACCGGCCAGCGCCGCGTGATAAAGGCAGCGCAAGCGAGCGAGATCGACGCGACATAGATAGCAGCAGGAATAGAAATGAGCTGGGCAAGACCGCCCCAGGCAACAGGACCGATGGCCAGTGAACCCATGAAGAAAGTCAGGAATACGCCCATTCCCCGTGACCGAACCCAGTTGGGCAGTGCGGTTTGGGCAGCAGTCTGCGCGCAGGTCATTACGGTGATCCATGCCGACCCGCACAGTGCGAGCGCGAAAAGCGCCACCTCGTAAACCTGGGTGGCAGCGGTAATGATCATCCCGGAGGCAAAGACAACGGAGGCCGCTGTAATCATCTGGTCGTTGTTGTACCGGGCCCTTAGCCTGGGCAAGAAAAGGGCATTGATGATGGCGCCGACACTAATAAAAGCAAAGAGTAAGCCGTACCTGAATTCATTGGCGCCCAGCAGGTCGCGGGCAATGAGGGGAAAGAGCGCCCACATGACACTGGCAAAGAAATAAAAGCCAATGCTGCGGTAAATCGAAAAGAGCAGTGGCTGAGAGTGGATAGCGTAACGCAGTCCGGTGCGTACAGCTGGGAACAGTGGCTCCGGGGGTAGGGCTGTATCCAGGGGCTTGCGGTTCCAGCGCAGCAGCACAATGATGATGAGGGTAAAGGTCACAGCGTTGGTCAAGAAGACAACGCCCGGACCTGCTGCAGCAAGAATGACTCCTCCAATAAACGCACCTAGGACACGGGAGATATTCATGCCCATGGTGTTCAGGGCAATTCCCCCGGGAAGATCCTGCTTGCTGACGACTTCCGGAATAATCGACTGCCAGGCCGGCATCACCATGGCGGTTCCGATGCCCATGAACAGTGTCATCAGCAGCAGTGACCAGACCTGGACATAACCCGTCACGGTCAAAAGTCCAAGAAAAGCTGCAGCAACGGTCATACCCAGGTTGGCTGTCAGCAGGTATTTGCGACGGTCAAAGATGTCCGCCATGGCGCCTGAAGGAAGCAGCAGAAAAAAAGCGGGCAGGGCCGTGGCGGTTTGCATGAGTGCCACCACCAAAGCAGAGTCGGTCAGGTCCCTGGCCAGGTAGCCGGCGCCGACATCATGCATCCAGGTTCCGATGTTGGAAACGAGAGTGGCAATCCAGAGGTAAAAGAAGGTGCGGCTGTTTTTGAGCGGCGTCCAGGGAGACAGCGATACTTTTGCAGTTGTTTTAGACATTTCCTGGATAATCGGTCAAGAGATTGAGTCAGGCATTATAGACCAAGGGCAAGGTATACCGGCTAATCGCCGAGTTCGTAGACATCCGTCAGGCGTTTATCTTTGTCGAGGTTTCTCAGCGTTGAACTAAGTGAGAAGAATGCAATCACGACCAGCACCAGAATAATGCAGGCAACAAACATGGTGTTGGCAATACCGTAGATCTCAGCGAAGTAGGCCACCGGTAAAACACCAAGAGGTGTCAGTCCGACGGTGAGCATCATTAGGGAAGACATACGACCGCGGACTTCGTTGTCGGCAAGCAGCTGAACCAGTGTCTGGTTCAGGGTCTGGCTCATGTTGGCAAAAATATTGGATGCTAGTAGCAGTGGCAGGGCAAGCAGGTAGTAGGGACTGATGCTGAAGCCTGAAAGGAAAATAGCAAAGACGATGGCGGCATACATCATTACGCGGGCGCGCTTCATAGTGTCGCCCAGGCGGGCAACCAGCAAAGAGCCGATTATGCCGCCGACACCAACGCTGCCCATCATGACGCCCAGGGCTGTCTCGCTGACCCCCCACACCGATTCGGTGAAGACTACCAGGAAACTGATAATTGGCAGTGCCAGCAGCATTGGGAAAAGTCCGAATGTCAGACAGAGTAGAATGGCCCGGTTTTTCGCCACATACTTGAAAGAATAGGTGACGTCCTCAAGAAATCCTTTTCGCACCTTATTCTCGGGATAGGACTTTGGCAGCTTGAGCATGGCCAGGATGGAAAAACCGTAGAGAATGATTGAGACCAGGTAGGCGCCTTCCATGGTGATGAGCGGAATTAGCAGACCCATTCCTGCCGGCCCCAGGATACGGGCAACGTTTAGGGAGGTAGCCTGAAGCGCCATGGCGTTGCCCAGCTTTTCCCTGCCTACCAGTGAATAGATCATCGCAGTCCGGGTGGGCATCAGGAACGGAAAGTTAATCCCGAGGACAAAAGCCGTGGCCAACAGGTGCCAGAATTCCAGTACACCCATCATCAGAAGTATCAGCACGATTAATTCATTTATTAGGACAACTGTCTGGCTGATGATGGTGAGACCACGCCTTTCCACTCGGTCAATAATGGCGCCGGAAAACAGTAGTCCCAGCGACATGGGCGTGGCAATGACAAGATTAATCATGGCCAGGGCCATGGTGCTTCCGGTCAGCTCAAAAGCTAACAGGCTTCTTACGACCAGCTGACCCTGCATGGCTAGGAAGAATGTGCCAAGGCTGGATACCAGCCAGCGAAACGGAATGGATTCCAGGGCGGTAAACGACCGCGGCATTAATTTTTTCGGTGCTTGAGTATCGGAATCGCTCATTAATCAAGAATCAGTGCCAGAAAAGGAAGGCGCGATTCTACGGGAAGCCAAAGCTTAAGGCTAGCTGGGATGCTGTAGGTCCTAGAGTAGGTAGGGTTTTTTGATTATTATGGCGGCCTTGAAGGATCAAGGTTCAGAGTTTAGTGCGCCTGTAGCTCAGCTGGATAGAGCGCTGCCCTCCGGAGGCAGAGGTCAGAGGTTCGAATCCTCTCAGGCGCGCCACCTACTCCACCCGATCAAACACCCATCTTCCTGACACCTGCACCTCCTGGACAAAAGATGCCTTGCCACCCTGCTCGTTATTAAACACGTAAGGCTGACTCCATGTGCAAGAAGCACAGATAAAGGAGTTTTCTGATTGCGGGATTAGCTCTTCCCTCGGTTCACCATTCCTGCTCAGGTAGAGTAGGCCGTCTTCCATCGTCACGACGACTGTGGTCAGGTACTCAAGCCAGATGCCCTCATAGGTGCCGACATAGTTGGCAAGCGTATCGGCATCTAATTCCACCGCGGAGTTCCTTGCATCCGTGAGTTTATCGCCCACCCAGTGTTTGACGCCGCCCTCGGTTGCCTCGTTACAAACGATCTCAAGGATGACATCGTCAGCGGCATACACCAGTTCGATGTCTGTCTGAAGCGGGACATCGAAGGTTCCGGGATCATCGTAGGTGACTTTAAGTGCCATGTGGCCAAAGTCGCGACGTGTATAACGCTCGGTCACTTTAAGCTGGTCTGTGTGTTCCAAGCCCCATGCATGCAACCATGTTTTATCATTGTAGCCGTTGGTTTCGACGATCAGTGTGTCACCCTCCCACCGTCCAACTGAATACCCGGTCCAGATGGGTAACGGATCATCTTCGAGTTCGCGTCCATCGGTAAAGATCTGCCGGTAAGTCAGGTCACCGAAGAGTATGGCAGTTGAAGTCGGGCCTTGTACGATCTGCCTAAGACTGCCGCCTCCGGCTGGGCCGCCGGCGATATAGGATGGTCCTCCTGGCATGCACTGCATCATAGGACCATCACGATAGTAATTGCGTTCATGTACGGCCATGGTTTCACGCGCCCAGGGCTGAACTTTTGAATCATCGTTCAGGTCGCCGGTCACCTCAGTGACGCGCCAGAGGCCGGTGAGCTCTGGCATACCCTCTGCTGCTCTGGGTAAAGGGGCAAAAAGGTCGGGGTCACCATCTGGCGTGCGCGGAATTCCGGGTGTGGGCACCCCCAGCCATTGCGCGGTGAGTTGGGCAGAAAAGGCCATGATGATAAATGCTGTGAAAAGCCGTTTCATTTGTTCTTCCTCTTATATTTCTTATATTGGTGGGAAGTGATTAGAGTGGTGTGCGTCTGCGCTCCCGACCTTCCCGTCCGCTATTGGCAACACTTTCCCAGAGAAGTTCGCCGGTTTGTGTAATGGTGACAGAAGCAGCATTGGCCGTATTGGTGCCATTGCGCGCACCAAAACCCTGCACACTGATCACGTCTCCCACTTCGATCTTGTCCCGACCCCAGCCAAGGCGGAGAAGATCGTTGATGCCTACCAGTTCAACCGCCCACTCCTCAGTGGCGCCATCTTCATCCTCGGATTCCATGAAAAGCCAGGCATGGGGGTTGGTCCACTCCATTCGGGTTACAGGGCCTTCCAGCGAAACGGGTTTGTTAATATCGAATTCAGACGCAAAGGCGTGATGAGGTGAAGCTGGAGAGGTTACCAGTATTAATGCCATGCTGATGAGACAAGTGATAACAATCTTCATAACTTGAGTCTCTTTCTTATTGCTGTATTTGGGTGTTGCGTTGAGAATAAACATCCCAGAATAATGAGTCCAGCAAGATTTGAGTGTTTATTTATACCCAGAAACCTAGGTGGAGTGTTGCCTGATAGTATTTCATTAAGGTAAAAAGAATTTTCCCTAATTAAAAGAGCAATAAATTGAAAAAAGAATACGAATCACTCGATGCTTTCTACAAGGGCTACTTCCTGATCGGCCACAAGCACAAATACACCAAGCTCTTTCATTTCGTGGCTATAGGCGGCGCCATTATCCTAGGCATTACGTTCTTTATTACCCTTGATTACTGGTTCCTGCTGGCTGGATTCGCGGTGGGGTATGGACTCTCAATCGTGTCTCATTACCTGTTTGAAAAAAATGAACCGGCAACCTACAGCTACCCGGTATACAGTTTCTTCAGTGCCTTCCGGATGTTTTTTGAAATCCTGATTGGGCGTCACAGGATTTTCTAAAGCTCAAGGTTCCAGCACGTCGTAGCCGCGGCTTTTCAGTTGAGCAACCAATCCGTCCTCCAGCAGCAATTCACTAAAATCAAGGACCGCGAAGGTGACCGTATTGCTGGCCAGTGCTCTCTCTGCGGCGGTTAACCATTCCTGTTCTAGCGTGGACGTGATGTCCTCGTACATATCCTGCTCACTGCTGGTGGCAATCAACTGGGTACAGTCATCATCGGCATCCCCGGGGAGCGGAATGAACTTGAATTCCTGGATATAGCCCTGTGCCCAGGTATTGGCCCGGTACTGCATTTCCTCCAGGTCTTCTTCCATGCGTGAAAGTTGACGCTCAAAACAGGAGAGCTCCAGTTCCCTGGGGAAACTATCCACCAGAGTTTCCACCCGGCTGGCCAGGTCCCTGAATCCACCCTCCAGCCTTCTTTCATAAAGTATCTCGGTTTGGGTGATGTCCCGGTTCCGCTTCACCAGGCGTCTTATACGTTTTCCAACGTCGTTAGCAGGAACAAGCCCGGCTTCTTTCTGGATAATTCTTTCCATCTGCGCCCCGGCAATGAGCGGACGCATCTTTTCAATCTTCTTGTTGCGCGGGAAGTAGAGTTGTTTTAGTGCGACAAAGCGGGAATACAGCTCTGGAGGCAGCACTTCGGAAAGCTCAGCCTTGTCCTCGTTGCGGGTGACACGTTTGCCCAGGCTCATGCCGCGCACGATATTGATCGGGTTCAGCATTACAAGAGGAGAGACGGAAATATCGGCGTCAGGCATCATGATGTATTCCTGTGCCTCGCTGATGACCTCCTCGACCCGCCGGGACTCCCAGAAGATCTTGTCCGGGATAGGGGATAACCAGGCGAATATATAGAGAGTGTTGTCACCGTTTTTAACGCGCCACATGGGCGGTCCAGGCTGCTTGCCTTCGACGACAATCTCTACCGGGACCTGATCCTGGGCAAGCGCTGCAAAGGACAGTACTAGGCCAGTCAGCAGGATAATTTTTTTCACAATATCCATGGCAAGATCAGGCATTTTTCCAACCTGTGCACCTAGTGAGTAAGGTGATTGGCGAATCAAGTCAAAGTATGCGCTCCTCAGTACGAGGAATAAAGGGATAGTCTACGATCGGATTCTCATCCATTAGACGCCGCCGCAGCATATCGAGGGCCACCGCGCAGCTCATCACCCTGACTAATGTGCGTGTGCGAATGGTAAGGTTGATTGCCTGAACCCAGCACTGCTGTTTGTCAGCCAGGGCAATCACCACTAGCCCAACCGGTTTTTCCTTGGTGCCCCCATCAGGCCCGGCGATGCCAGTTGTGGACAGTGCAAAATCTGCATCCGATGAGGCCCTTACACCAAGCGCCATCTCTGCGGCGGTTTCTATGGAAACAGCGCCATGCTGTTTTAGGGTGGCGCCCTGGACGCCTAGAATCTTTTCCTTGGCAGTGTTGGCATAAGTCACTAGTCCCTGGACCAGGTAATCAGACGAACCAGGAAACTCCACCAGTTGACTGGTCAGAAGGCCGCCTGTACATGACTCTGCTATGGCGATGGTTTTGCCTGAGCCTTGCAGGAGTGTGTGCACCTCAAGGGCAATGGAGGGGAAGCGTTCAGTGACAACAGCTGTACCAAGCGTATTCTTTATTTTCCCGATATAAGCCGGCATGGCATTGATGGCGGCTTCCCCGCGCCCAAAAACCTTGATTTCTACATGAGGCGCAGAGGGGCGAAAGCCTAGGGTGATGCCTTCGGGTATATCGATTACTGCGAGCTGATCAGCCAGGGTGGATTCGCCATGGCCAATAGTGACGAGTTTATGAAGTCGGGTGGACTCGTTTATACCGAACTCGGATTTGATGAATGGAAGAAACTGCTCTTCGATCATGCGCTTGAATTCAGAGGGTACGCCAGGGGTAAAAAACAACCAGCAGTCATTCAAGTAAATTCTGAATCCAGGTGCTGAACCTATGGGGTTGTCGACAAGCACTGCACAATCGGGAATCAGACATTGCTTGTAGTTGCTGGCCGGAATAGATCTGCCGCGCTTGGTGAACCAGTCCTCAAGGTGCTCACGCCAGCCGGCATTTTCAACAAGTTCCACGCCCAAGGCCCTAGCCGCAGCCTCGGCAGAAAGGTCATCAGTCGTGGGTCCGAGCCCTCCATTCACAAGGATTACATCGGCATAGTGACTGCGGTCTTGGAAAGTACTAACGAGGTCCTCCATGCGATCGCCTACTGTTGTTTTTCGCTGCAATTCAAGGCCATGATTCATTAATGTGTCTGCGAACCAAGCGGCATTGGTATCGACAATCTGGCCGGACAGGACTTCTTCACCAGTACAGAGGAGTTCAATTTTCATACTTAAATATTGAAATTGATTTGTTTGGGGAATGACATCGCAATGCTATAAATTCCGTGCTGCGGCATCAGCGTTGATCTACCTAAAGACGTTGCAGTTTCAATCCATTCAGTGGAACTAATTTCAGTCTGCTGAAAGCGTGCCAGTTCATCCAGCATACTGAATCGTAAAGAGCTGAACTAGTGAGAGTAGGGGTAATGTTAATCGTCGTCTTCTGCTTCGGCAGCGATATGCTTCAGACGTTTGCCAGCTTCGATAGAGATTTCATCCGGTATGCTTATGTCAAAGGACCACGTTGCCTTGTCGTCCTCACCAAGTGATGAGCTGACTACGCTGGCACCAGTTTCACGATTAAGACAAAGGATACGGTTCAAGGGATCCTCTGCTGCCTCTTCACCCTTTAGGACCAGGCCCGTTTCAAAGAGAGCCCATATACTGTCCTCGGACTCCCAAAAGAAATTGGTTAGTTTTAGATTCGCCTCCGCCTCGGCTTCAAGGCGAGTTTTGTCAGCCGTTAACTCTTTCACTTCCTTGCGTTCAGACACCAGCGCAGTATTTAGGTTTTTATTATCCTTGGCCTGGTCGAGGTTTTTCTTCTTCAGGTCAGTCACCTGCTTTTTCAGGCGCTGAGGGTCCAGTTTCTTTAGTTCCTTCAGTTCGGTCTGCAACTTGGCCAGGTCTTCCTTGGCTTTCTTGATCTGGTTGGTGCTTTTGTTATCGACCACGTCGGTCTGGACAAGCTTCTCAAGCCTCTCCATCTGCAGTTCCTGCTGCAGTGCCTCGTAATCAGCCTCCAGGCCGGCAAAGTGATCAAATTGCTTCTCGAGGTGATCGAAGTCTTTCTTGTGGCTGAGGATATCGTCGTGCAGCTTCTGCTCAATTTTTTTTTGGCGGTCCAGCTGCTCCTTGAGTTCAAGGATTTGCTCTTCGAGCTTCTTGATTTCTACCTTGAGAGCGTTGCTGGTGCGGATTTCTTTGAGACTTAATACTTGAGCCATTGTGCTGGTCGGAATTTTGCTGCTGTTTCAGGTGAATACGGCTGATTTTCAGGGACTTACTGACCCAATCAGGGCGCGCATTCTAGCATAATCAGACGCGTGACTGCCAAGCCCGTCCCCCCGTGTGAGGAGCTGGAAAAGTGGAATTTTGGTGAAAAAGGCCTACTCGGCAGCGTCTTAGCGCATCTGCTCGAGGAGTCCGTCCATGCCATCCCGGCGGACAATGCCCCAATAGGTTTCCCGGCAGGAATTGCCGCCCGCGGTCAAATAACATATTTGCAGGGCAGGGGAGAGGAGAATACGCCTATTAGGGTAAATCTGAATCGGGCCCCGGTGGGCAGAACCCTCCAGGAATACAGGTGCGGCTTGAAGGGGCCGCACCTGTTAACCTGAATTACGGGTTATAGGAAACCCGGTAAATGATGTTGGCACCGTCGTCACTGAGCAGCAGCGAACCATCCTGCATGACCACGGTTGCTACGGGGCGACCCCATGGATTGCCCTCTTCGTCGATGAATCCCACCAGGAAGTCAATGTACTCACCGGTTGGAACGCCGTCCTCGATTGGCAGCCTGACCACTTTGTGTCCTGTCCGATGGGCGCGGTTCCAGGAGCCGTGCAGCACGGCAAAGCCGTGGCCCGCATATTCATCAGGGAAGGCTGAACTGCCCTGCTGACTTTGAGGATAAAATTCTAGGTCTACGGCAGCCGAGTGAGCTGTGTACGGCACATCCGGCTTGCGAATCTTGCCGACCAGGTCTGGCCTGGCTCCAGCGTGACGCGGGTCTTCGTTATCACCCATGTAATACCACGGCCAGCCAAAGAAGCTGCCCTCGGGAATGCGGCTAGAATAATCCGGTACCAGGTCATCACCCAGCTGGTCCCGTTCGTTGACCGTGCACCAGACATCACTTGTTTCCGGTTGGACGGTAAGACCGACGCAGTTGCGAATGCCACTGGCAAACATCCTGGCGCTTGTCTCTTCGTTACCGACATCGAAGACCATGATGGCGGCGCGGTTTTCTTCGGTACCCCAGGTGGCGCCGGTTCCGCGTTCTGCTTCCCAGGCCGCGATTTCAGCCGCTGATTTTTCCGGCATGTCGTCCTGGACATTGGTTTGTGAACCGATAGACACATAAAGACGACTGCCATCAGGTGAAAACGCGAGGTCGCGGGTATAGTGGCCACCTCCCACCGGGCTAAGCTGGTAAATAATTACTTCAGGAATATCGCGTGCCACCGTGTCGCCTACCTGGTAGGGATAGCGAATGACGCGATTGGTTTCGGCGATATACACCCACTGAGGATTATCACCCTGTGGGTACAGTGCAATTCCCAGAGGCTGCAGCAGACCCTGGGCAAATACAGTGATGGAATCAGGACTGTTGTAATCACTGCTAGGGCGCATGACCTTAATCCGGCCGCTCTGGGTTTCTGCCAGGAATATGTCGCCGTTAGGGGCAAGCACCATGGCGCGTGGAGCCTGGACATCTGTGGTGAAGGTATCCACTGAGAAGCCATCGGGCACCATCAGTTCGGCGCCATCAGGACGGCTTGCTACCTGCGGGAAGTTAACTGCTGAAGCGGTTTCATAGGGTTCCGGCAGGTTATCGAGGTCAACACGGTGAACTCGTCCGGGCCTGTCGTTTATCCAGTCAGGATCGCCTTCAGGTGGCTCTGCATCCGGTGGCGGTCCGAAACCGCCGAAGCCTCCAAACTGCGGCGCCTCCTCTTCAAATGTGCCCTTCGACAGTTCCTGGAAATAGGCAATAAGGTTGGCACGGCTTTCTTCATCCTGGACAGGAATCACCATGGAGGTGCCGGGCACTACAGAGGTCGGCGCTGCCAGGAAGTTATCCAGTGTTGCAGCATCCCAGGTTAACCCTGCACTGCTCAGGGCCCTGGTGTAATTGAAAGCTGAAGAGGCCGCCGGGTTGCCGAAAAATTCGTACAGCTGCGGTCCCTGGGCTCCGCCGTTGTCACCGGGTTCAGCGCTGTGGCAGAGAGCACACTGTTGACTGAAAAAGGAGAACGAGTAAGCTAGCAAGGAGTAGATTTCTGTTAATCACGAGACCTCCACAGAATCAGGGATTTGAATTTGCCAGTAAATCGAGGAAGTGAAGCATAACCACGTAAATGCGTGGCGTCCAACTCTCATTAACACTCCCCTATTTTTCCAGATAAAGGCACTTCAAAATAATTGCTGTTTTCGATACTCTCTTCCTTCTATCCGGGGGAATAGGTTCAGGAGTCCACATGCCCACTAATAAAAAAATCCAAGATTCACTGCAGACCAATGCCTATCGTCGCCAGTTCATTAAGTTCCTGGCAGGCAGCCCGGTACTTACAAGTTTTTCAGCCTTCACCCAGGAAATAGAGGAGACCCTTGGCGAACGCCTGACAAACCCAGACCAGGTCATCAATGTTTTTGAAATGGAAGCCGTGGCTCGTGAAAATATTCCGCCAGCACATTTCGGCTACCTGATTTCCGGTGTCGACAGTGATGCCACCCTGAGAGCCAACCGGGAAGGCTATACCCGTTACCAGATTCTTCCACGCCGGCTGGTTGATGTCAGTGGGCCAACCGATATGTCTGTTAATGTGCTGGGAGCAGAAGCGACATCGCCGATATTCCTGAGCCCTGTTGGTAGCACTGGTGGTTTTAATTCGGAAGCTGATGTCGGTGTTGCCCGTGCAGCCACCGCCAAGGGGCATCACATGATCCTCTCTACACAAGCATCATCGCCAATTGAAGATGTGGCTGCAGCCAGGGAAGGAGCTCCTCTGTGGTTCCAGCTTTACTCCACCAACCGCTGGGAATATACCGAGGCATTGCTAAGGCGAGCCGAGGCGGCCGGCTGTACAGCTGTGTGCCTAACGGTAGATCTACCGGGGGGGCGCAACACAGAGACTTCAGCCGTCCTTGCCCGGGAAGATGACCGTTTCTGTGAGGAATGCCATTACGGTCAGGCTAAACCAATTTTTGATGGGCTCGATATGCAGGGTGTCGGTCTTGTGGATTCTTCAATGACCTGGGAGGTCATAAGCAGGATGAAAGAAGTCACAGACATGAAAGTCCTGATCAAGGGAATCGAGGTGGGTGCTGATGCCGCACTTGCCGTTCAGTATGGCGCCGATGGAGTCATAGTCTCCAATCATGGCGCCCGTGCGACTGATACTGGTCGGGGTACTATTGAATGCCTTCCGGAAGTGGTCAGCGCCGTGAATGGGCGTATCCCTGTGATCGTTGATGGTGGAATTAGGCGCGGCACCGATGTCTTCAAGGCGCTCGCGCTCGGTGCCTCAGCTGTGGGAATTGGCAGGCCGTACTGCTGGGGCCTGGGAGCCTTCGGACAGGCCGGTGTTGAGAGGGTTCTGGATTTGCTCAATCGGGAACTTGGCATTACCATGCGTGGTAGCGGTACACCATCTATTCCCCAGATCGGACCTGACTATGTACAGGATGCCGGGCAAAGGTTGCCTCGCGGTCTTCTGGGAAGGGAAATACTGTAGTCCCAATTTCTGCGGACAGCGGAACAGAATCAGAGGGGGATCAATAGGGCCAGCGTGATTACGTCACCTGGCCCTTTTGATTTTCTGGAGCTCGACATGAATAAAAGTGGTCTGAACAGAAGGGCATTTATGGCTTTGTCAGCAGGAGTTACTGCCGCGGCAGGAACATCATCTACAAGAGCTGCATCTGACAGTAAGCTGCTTGTCTGCATGCACGGCATTACCTCCAGTGGATCCGATTTTCGCACCTGCATGGAAGGCTGGGCACGTGCCGGAATTCGCTTCGCTGAACCTGACCTTGCTTCTGCGCGGACATTCGAAGAGGCAAATGGTCAGGGCTCTGCCAGGCAGTTGATCGATGATCTTGGTATCAGTGCAGTCTCTTCTACAAACTGTCTTTTTCTCGATGAAAATGGTCCACGGCGCGACAATGCTATCGAGGAATTAAAGTGGAAAGTTGCAATGGCCGAGTCCATTGGTGCAGACCGATTGGTGATTCCATCGGCCGCCAGTGCGGAACACTCTATGCCTGACTTCAGTGAGGTGATGGATAACCTTGCCGAGGCTGCCGAGATAGCCAGACCCCATAACGTTTCGTTGATGCTTGAATTTACTCGTCTCTCAACCCTCGTTAGCAACCTGCGTACATCTCTTCACCTTATCCGCACGATCAATCATCCCAATCTCAGGTTCATGATTGATGTTTATCACTTCTGGGCAGGGACGAGTAAGTTCGAGGACCTTGACCTTATTGAACCGGGTGAAATTCATCACGTGCATTTTGCTGATACGCCTTCCATGCCCCATCTGGAAGTGGCTGAACGCAAGGATCGCGCTTTTCCGGGAGAGGGCATTGCACCTTTGCAGAAGATTGTCGACAAGCTGGTGGAGAAGGGTTACTCGGGCCCACTGTCACTGGAGTTATTTGATCCGGAAATTCAGAACTCTGATCCTGAGGTTATCGCTGCCAGGGCGATAGAAACCATCACCCCATTCATCTCCTGACGGAGATGTAGGAGTCAAGATACAAGGTTCAAGGGCCAAACTCTGGCTGAGAATAGAGCTCAAAACCTTTAGTGAAAATGTTTGCCTTTGAGCAAATAACTCGCAGACTAATCCTTGCTCCTTGCTCCTTGCTCCTTGCTCCTTGCTCCTTGCTCCTTGCTCCTTGCTCCTTGCTCCTTGCTTCTTTTCTCACACTAAATTTATAGTTTCTTTCAGCGTACTGAAGCCCTCGTAATATCGGTAAGTGTCGGTGTGCCGGCCTGTTTCATGGCGATTTCCAGTTCGCTGTCCAGTATTTGCATCACCCTGGCAACCCCTTCAGCGCCGAAAGCGCCGAGTCCCCAGATATAAGGCCTTCCAACGCATACGGCATCTGCACCAAGTGCAAGGGCTTTAACAATGTCTGTACCGCGACGGATGCCGCCATCGACAATCACCGGAATTCTGCCCTGCACCGCCTCGGCCACCTCAGGTAGAGAGTCGATTGTGGCAAATCCGCTTTCATCGGCACGGCCGCCATGATTGGAAACATGGATGCCGTCAATCCCTGCAGCAACAGCGAGTTTGGCATCTTCAGGCAGCGTGATGCCCTTGATAACGAGTTTCATGCTCGTGGAGTCACGCAGGCGTTTTACAAAGTCCCAGTCCATTCCGGGGTGTGCCGGATTTATCCGAGCCGGCACATCAAGTTCCTGCAGCATGGCCTTGTCTGCGAAGGTGGTCCCGGGGATATGGCATTCAACACAGGATTCGTCATTCTGATCGAAGCGCCGCATGCGGTCCTGGTTGCGCCCGGGAATATCCACAGTTAAAAAAAGGACATCTGACCCCGCTGCTTCAACACGACGAAGCATCCCCTGAGTCAGTTCCCAGACATCCGTTGGATAAAGCTGATACCACACCGGTTCGCCCCGTGCTTCTGAGACGGGTTCAATGCCGTAAGTGGCAGCGGTTGAGAGAATCATTTTGTGACCGGTGACGGCTGCACCGCGCGCCGCTTCAATTTCGCCGTTAGCATGCGCCATACCCAGTCCGCCGACGGGCGCCATAATTATGGGCGAGTGCAGGCGATGCCCAAAGAGTTCGGTGCTTTTATCAATGACGGAGACATCCACCAGTCTGCGGGCACGCAGATGCAAACGTTCGAATCCCTCCCGGTTTGCCCTGAGCGTCAGCTCGTCATCTACCCCCTGTGAGATATAGGTCCAGTGTGCCTGGTTAAGATTCTGCAAGGCCACGTTTTCCATGTCGAAAACGTTAACGGCCCTGGCTGCAGACTCGGCAATATAGTCGCGGTCATCCAGTCGCTGAGCGGACAGTGCTGTGCCGATTCCTGCGAAAAGAGGACTGCCTGCGATGAACTGCACCAGCTTTCTGCGGGATGCTGTCTTGTTATTCATTGTTGTTTACCCCCTCACTTGTCTCAATTATCGTCAAATAGCAGACGAAAAAAACCCCGCTTGTGCGGGGTTTTTTTTCAGGAGTTATCAGCCCCTGGGAGTTAGCTTGACCAGTCGGCCTTCGGGGCCGTCCTCAATAATCCACAGATTGCCCTCCGGGCCCTGTTCTATACCGCGGATACGCCGACCCATAACAAAGCGCTGTGCTTCCACAGCATTGTCGCCATTAACTACGATGCGGATGATCGACATGGAAGACAGGCCGCTGATAAAGGCATTGCCCTGCCAGTCAGGGAAGGCATTTCCGGTATAAAACATCATGCTGGAGGGAGAAATAACTGGGTTCCACCAGACCTTGGGCTTCTCGAACAGACCCTCGGTGTCTGTATCGTGGTCAGGAATTACTTCGCCGCTGTAGTGGTTGCCATTGGAAACAATCGGGTAGCCGTAGTTTTCGCCGGCAATAACCAGGTTCAGCTCATCGCCCCCACGTGGTGCCATTTCTACATTCCACAGTCTGCCGTTGGGATCAAAAGCTATACCCAGAGGGTTGCGATGGCCATAGGACCAGACTTCCGCTGCAACACCGCCCTGACTCGCAAAGGGATTGCCGTCAGCCGGAGTGCCGTTGTCATTAAGCCTCAGAATTTTGCCTAGCGTGGAATTCAGATCCTGAGCAGGATCATACTTGTTGCGCTCTCCTGATGACACGAACATGTTGCCCTCGTCATCAAAGGCAATTCGGTGACTGAAGTGCAGTCCGCCATCAACCTTTGGAAATGCGCGCCAAATTACTTCCAGGTTTTCAATGGCAGGAGCATCAAGGTTCAGAGTGCCGCGGGCCACAACGGCGCCGCGTGTTTCATTGGCGCCTGCTTCAACGTAACTGATATATACAACTCTGTTTGCCTCGAAGTCCGGATGCAGAACGATGTCACCCAGGCCGCCCTGGAAAAAATAATCCACTTCAGGCGCACCGGCGACTTCAGTTTTCTGTCCATCCTGCGTGACCAGCTGAATAGTGCCGCCTTTTTCCGTTACAAGAATGCGGCCGTCTGGCAGGAATTCGATTGCCCATGGCTCATTGAGGTCAGCCACAGACGTGGAGACGAAAGGATAGGGCACCTGGGCAGCCAGTGAAGTGCTCAGAAATAATCCCAGTAGTAAAAAGGAAAGTCGTTTCATATGTTTGACCTCTTGCCTAGTCGTGTATTCTTTTTTCCAGTAGTGCATGGCTACCAGATTATGTTGGGAATAATGAATTAACTGTCTGTTTATTTGTTTAGGTCAGCGTTAAGGGATAATCTTTATTCCTGTCAACCGACAGTTATCCGAGGTTGGCCAGTATATAAGAAATTTATCAATTATTAATAGAAAGAATAGTCATAAAAGAGGAAAGAATTCTGTCTAGTTTTCGGACGACCCAGGACTTTGAATTTTCGAAGATTAAATCATGAAGAAAGAACTTATCCTCATGCGGCATGGCAAATCAGACTGGAGCCAGCCCGTTTCAGATTTCAACAGGCCCATTAAGAAGCGTGGTTTAAAGGAAGCGGCCAGAGTGGGTCAATGGCTGGATGAGCAGGGCCTCGCTCCTGATCTGATTATAAGTTCGCCTGCCCAGCGCGCAAGGCAGACAGCTGTGACAGTATCGGAGGTCATGGATTACACCGAAGACAATATATTCTTCTACGAACCGGTTTACATGGCAGATGTCAGTGAATTACTGGATGCCATTGCCACGGCACCGGTGGAATGCCAGCGCCTGATGGTAGTGGGTCACAACCCGGGTATGGAAGACCTGCTTTTTTACCTTACAGAAGAAGTCTATGTGCCTGATGACGGCAAGGTCATGCCCACCGCCACTATAGCCGTGCTTGAGACTGAAAGTTCCTGGAGCGCCCTGGAACACGCATCCTGTAGACTTCAGATCATTGCCAGGGGTCGTTATCTCTGAATATTACACTCTGATTAAGTATAGGCTTTATAAGCCTCAATCTTATTCTTAAAAAATTTTAATTATTGAACAGGCTTTCTAGCGCCCTATTAAGTAATACGCGGCCTGGATCAACTTCCTCTTCCTGTTGAGTCGCATCACTTCCAGAGTCCTCTGTTTCATCACCAATAGCACGCTGCAGCAGGTCAGTCAGGCCGCGTTGGATGGCAGAGCGAATAGCGCCAGCCAATATGGACTGTATGTCTGGTAAGCAGCGTGGTGATTCAAGCATGCCAGTGCAGGCGATGGGCAGGCTGTAGCCGCCGATGTCATAGGTTCGTTCATCGGTAGCCGGAGATTCATCCACGTTGGCAACAAGATTAAACGCAATGGAATGATCTGTGAGGTTGGCCAGCATTCCGCTGCCAGTTACATCAAAACCATTGGACTGAATCAACAAGTCACTGGAAGAAACAATGCCACTGTTCACATCGATGGTGGCTGAGAAATTATCGAACGGTGTCTGCTCCCCGCGTACAACCGAACCTGGGCGCTGCTCCCTGATCATGGTTTCTACCTGGGCGAGCACACTACCGACATCGACTCCCTGAATAATGCCGTCATGCAGCGCCAGTGAACCGGCACCATTCAGGTTGCGCTTGATCGTGGAGGCATCCATGCCGCGACCTGTCAGCGAAAGCAGCAGATCACCATAGCCGCTCACATAACTGGCATCTATGAAATCGAAAAGCAGTGGTTCGAGGTTGATGCCTGTCAGGGATGAATCCACGGTTGCCAACGGTGATTCACCCGTCGTGTTCAAATGGATCTCGCCATCGAAACGGCCCTCATAGAAATCAGCGGTCATCGGTGTTATTGCCAGGTCACCGTCTTCGGCATGCACATGCATGACCACGTTTGCCAGATCGAGATTGGAATATGTCATCCGTCCTACTTTCAGTTCTCCACCCAGGTCAAGTGTCCGAAAAGTCTTCGCAGGTATCTCCGTGTTGCTTGTATCTTCAAGTTCAAGGGGCTCGACCTCCGGTGCTGAATAGCGATCCAGGTTGATCGTTGATACAGCCAGGTCGAAATCCACAGCTGGGAAACTGTCAGTGTAAAGATCGCTCAGACCTAGTTCACCAGTGACGGCAGTGTCATCAAGGATGAGATCCATGTTGGTGAGTTGTACTGAATCTGCTGTGCCTGATATCTCTGTTGTGATACCCACGGCTTGTAATACCGTGGGATCGGTCGTGACTGGTAAATCCTGCTCCAACAAGGTCATAAACTGCCGCAAGTTGAATGGCGACGCAGCTACCTGCCCGAAAAAATTTCTGCTCTCGGAATAATCCGTCATAAACAGTGAAGCTTCGAGATCCAGGCCCAACCCCCGTAAAGAGATATTCCTGGCGCTTACTGATTCATTATCCAGATCCACGATTGAATCAGCCCTGAGTGCCAGGTTACCCTGGGAACCCCCCAGCCCGGCATCAAGCGAGAAGAGACTGACCGAAAGCGCGTTGCGTGATCCCGAGAGACCGACATCCAGAGAAAGCGTTTCTATGACATCAGGTTGGTCGATGGCAGTTAGGAGTTCCCGGATATTCCGGCCAGTGACTGACAACCGACCTTCCAGATTGCCGCTTGCATTCTGAAAATTACTGCCCTGGATATTGCCGGTGATGGCCAGCCCCAGGAAACTGGCATCGATATCTCTCAGGTCGATGAAGCCGTTCTCAAGGTTGACATTGAAAGGGGCGGCGATTTCGAATGCCTTGTTGTTAACGCCCCGCAACTGACGACCGTATCGGTTAAGCAGAGAATCGCGGCCATCGGTCAGTTGACCTGCGATTTGCATCAATAGCGGGAAGTCTGGTCCGCTGGCATTGAGACGGCCATTGAAGAAAGGTGAATCCTCATTGATATTGCCTGCCGAGACTGTCCCGCTGAGGATAGCACCCAGAACCTGGATCTCCATGGCGGGGATCTCAACAACACCGGACTCCAGGTCTGCATTGAAACTGGTATTCACCCTGAATGAGTGATCCGGGGACTGCTGTAATTCCCTGCCGTAGCGGGACAGCTCGGAATCCCTTCCCTGGAATTGGCCAGCTACCTCGAGCAACGTGGGCAGGTCAGGTCCTGAGGCATTTATTGAACCATTAATGACGGGGGTTTCAGTCTGCAGAGCCTGGGCACTGATACTGCCCTCGATCGAGGCGTCCAGCAGATCAGCACGCAGGTTACTGATGGAGAGATCACCATAGAGCGGTGCGCTTTCCACTAGGCCACTGACACTAAATGATTGGCTAGCCAGCGACCGGATCTGTGCCACCAAAGCATCATTCTCGAGCACCTGGAAGAAAAGAGATAGGTCATTACCGGCCGCAGCCATGTTGACCTGGTAGACAGGGTCGTTGCTGATGATGCGTAGGCCGTTGATGTTGGCATTGAACTGGGCATCCAGGGTAGTTAGGGTGAAATCGCGCATGGTCAGCAGATCTTCATCCAGATCCAGAACGACCTTTGTTGACAGACCCAGCTCGGTCGATCCGCCCGGAACAGAGGCACCAGATAGGGTGCCGGTGATGTTCAGCGGCTGCAATTCGTAAAGCTGGTTGTCGAGGTCATACAAGGCTGTGCCGGTCAGACTGATCTGTGTGGACAGCGATGGTTCTGACACAGCACCATTGAAGCCCATGAACACATCCACTGGCTCCCCATACACCAGTTCACCTGTACTGGCAGTGATGTCATCCAGTTGATAGAGCAGATCATTGAATCGGTCATCGAAAGTCACCGACGCATCCTGGATATCCACACCGCCGATGAGTAGACGATTGATCGCTGTCTGCTCTGGTTGTGTGCCTGCTGCACCAGGCGGCACGCCTTGTAATTGATCCTGATTAGTCAGCAGCTGCCAGTTACCCTGACCCAGTTCATTGGTCTCAAGATGAACACGCGCCCCATGGATCAGGATGGTGTCCACTTCGTATTCCCGGTTCAGTAGCGGCATAAATTTGGCTCTAACTATTATGTTCTGAGCCTGCAGCATCGGAATGTCGCTGAATCCAGGCGGATTAGCCACCACGAAGTCTTGCAGGGTGATGCCTAGCCAGGGGTACAGGGTCAGACCGATCTTTCCGTCGAATGACACCTCCAGACCACTGCGGCTTGCAATCCGTGCGGCGATGTAATCCTTGTGGTTGTTGGGATCAGCGTTGAGGAGGTAAAGCGTGGCAACCAGGATGAGAGTAAAAACCAGGGTTACCAGTGATATGATTATCTTAAAAAATCGTTTCATGAAGATGGTCTGCGATCGCTGCTCATATTAGACCAGAAGAGCAGACGTTTGTTGCCAGTTTCTAAGTTATTTCTTATTGGTGCCTATGTTCAGACGCCTGAAGCGGGATTTCTTGAGAAGGACCGAATTGGGGAAGTCCTGATTGGTGGTATTCAGGTCGGGATTAATACTACCGATAATCCATCTATATCAACGAACTCAAGGCTTCCGTTTACGTCGTTGATGTCTGCAGCACCCAGTTCAGCTAATAAACTTCCAACCTGCTCCTGATCGAATGGCAGTGTCTTGATTCCGAAACTGGCGATGCCTGGGGTACTGCCGTAGCCGTATGCCGGTTCCCGTAATAAGATGTGTGTGAGGGAATCAGGAAAATCGAAACGGACCAGGTTGCCAGAAAGACTGCTCTCCTGCCCATAGAGGATCCGATACCAGCGCAGGGCCTGGTCCAGGTCACTGACATTAAGCAAGACATGGTCAAGACCAAGCGGTCTCACCAGTCCCTGATTGGAAAGCACGAGATCACTGGGCACAGCCGCGGTCACTAACGTAT
>RFVC01000271.1 GCA_009922595.1 Gammaproteobacteria bacterium
AATATATCGATATTATAAAGTCTTATTTAAAGCTGCTCTTAAGTCCGCAATTATATCATCAGGGTGCTCTAAGCCTACCGAAAGGCGAACAACCCCATCCCCAACACCAGCCACTTCACGTTGTTCGCTAGTTAACTGACGATGCGTAGTAGATGCTGGATGAACAATCAAACTTCGAGTATCCCCGATATTCGCAAGATGTGAGATTAGATTACAGCTTGCCACAAGACTAATGCCTGCCTCATATCCACCTTTCAAAGTAGCAGTAAATACGGAGCCTGCTCCGCCCTTTAAATATTTTTGGGCTAGCTTATGGTAGGGGCTTGTTGTTAAGCCTGCCCAGGAAACAGAAGATATTTTTTCATGCTCTGCAAGAAAAGCCGCCACTTTGCTAGCATTTTCATTATGTTGGCGCATCCGCAGCGGCAGAGTTTCAAGACCTGTCAAGGTTAAAAAGGCGTTCATTGGCGAGAGGGTCGCACCAAGGTCGCGCAATACATTGGCATGGCAATAGGTGATAAAGCCATGCTTGCCAAAGGTTTCGGCAAAGGTAATGCCGTGATAGGCAGGATCAGGAGCGCTTAATGCTGGATAATTGCGGCCGGAAAACCAATCAAAATCGCCCATATCCACAACCGCCCCGCCCAGTGCATTGCCATGTCCGGACAGGAATTTTGTCGTAGAATAAACGATAATATCTGCCCCGTAATGCCCGGGCTTACACATCACGGGAGTCGCCATTGTATTATCAATGATCAAAGGGATGCCGGCCTCGTGCGCGATATTGGCCAGCATTTCGATATCCGATACATTCCCGTCAGGGTTGGCCAGGCTCTCAGCAAATAAAACCGCTACCTCTTCTTTTGCCACCGCTTCTGCTACCGCTTTCGGGTCATGCACATTTACCAGCTCTGCTTGCCAGCCAAATTGGCTAAAACTGCGGGTGAACTGGGTGATAGACCCGCCATAGAGCTTGTTGCTGGCAATGATTTTCCTGCCAGGTGCCATCAGGGGATACAGGGCAACCAGCTGGGCAGCATGACCAGACGCCACACAACAGGCACCTACCGCATCATCCAGTGCGGCCAGCCTTTGTTCTAGTGCAGCGGT
>RFVC01000272.1 GCA_009922595.1 Gammaproteobacteria bacterium
AGGTACTGCCTTTAGTGGTACATTCATTTCAGCGCGTATCGTTCTGATTTCACTGATAATATCTGTTACATAATGCAAGCCTGTCTGGTCATCTGCCTGTGTGGACGAGGCGGGCCAGCTATCGCTGGCAAGCAGAGTTTCACTGGCAAATAATTTTGCGTTCAGCTCTTCGGTAATAAAGGGCATAAACGGGTTCATCAGCTTTAAAAGCTGGGCAAGCACAAAGCTGGCTACCTGGCGTGTTTCGGCGGAATCCTTCAAGACAGGTTTGATAAATTCAATATACCAGTCACAATATCTGTCCCAGACAAAATGATAAATGGCATCGGCGGCTTCGTTAAAGCGATATTGGTCGACCGCCTGTTCGGTTTTGGCGATAGCAGCGTTCAGCTCGTGCAAAATCCAGCGATTGACCGGCTCGGACACCTCTTCTGGACAAACAGGCAGACCGGCTTGCGCCCCAACACATTCATTCATTTCCAGAAAACGTGCAGCATTCCATAATTTCGTGGTGAAATTGCGATAGGATTCAATACGGGTTTCCGATAATTTCAAATCCCTCCCCTGTGCGGCCATCGCTACCAGCGTAAAGCGCAAGGCATCTGCCCCATATTTTTCGGTTAGATCCAGTGGGTCTAGCACATTGCCTTTGGATTTTGACATTTTCTGGCCAAATTCATCGCGCACCAGCGCATGAATATAGACATCCCTGAACGGGACGTGCCCATCCATAAAATACATCCCCATCATCATCATTCGTGCGACCCAGAAAAAGATAATATCAAAGCCGGTCACCAGCACATTGCCGGGGTAATAGCGGTCTAGTTCAGGGGTTTTTTCCGGCCAGCCAAGCGTTGAAAATGGCCAAAGTGCCGAGGAGAACCAGGTATCGAGCACATCTTCATCCTGAACCAGTTCAACTGCCTCGCCATAATGGGTATTGGCAGCCTGCCGGGCTTCTGCTTCTGTCTCCTCGACAAAAATTGTACCATCTGGCCCATACCAGACAGGCACACGGTGACCCCACCAAAGCTGGCGTGAAATACACCAGGGCTGAATATTTTCCATCCAGTCAAAATAGGTTTTTTCCCAGCGTTGCGGGACAAATTT
>RFVC01000273.1 GCA_009922595.1 Gammaproteobacteria bacterium
CTCAGAGCCCTCTAGGCCGCGATCGTTAAGCACGTATCCTAGGCTCAAGCTCATCGCACCTGAATTTTCTCCGCGATGCCACCAGTTGCTGATGTAGTCAGCTGGATTGGCGCAATCTTCAGGCTCGACGCTCACAATAAAGTCCAGACAAATTTCAGCATTGTTAAGAGTGTCGTAAATGCTATCTGCCTCAAACTCGTTGTAGTACCAGAAACGTTGTTCCCAATAGCTGTTTCTGCTCTCCAGCAGCCACTCAGTGGTAGCCAAGTAGGGCTCCAGAATATCTTGCGGTTCTACGCCCTGGTCTAACACCACCCCAGTAATGCTGTTTACCACTGCAGTCTCCCCCAAGCTTTCATGTGCTCTGACTCCCATGGACAGAAAAGCCATGATCCAGTTGTCACCGACCTTGGTGAACTTTTCTAGTCTTTGCGTTCCGTCGGGCAGGTCAATCAACATGAACTGTACTTCTGTGTATGAGGTGTGTGTAACCTCCAGACCTCTCTCACTATTCATTTCAATGATCTCAACAGTAGGAACCTGCTTGAGTTCCGAAAAGTACTCAGCCCAACAGGCTGCTCTTTCCTGAGCTTGATCACCGGAAAACTGGAAGCAGTGATAGGCGTCAGGGTTGTACTGCCCCTGAGTGGCAGCAAAAGTGTTTACCGGCGTCAAACCGTCCGCGTAAAACTTGCCCTGATGATTCTGGCCGTGCTTTTGAGAGAAATTATTGGTCGGAATATCGCACGCAGGTTTTCTGGAGTTGTTGTTGTCTGACGAAATCAGATCAGGTTTATTGTGAGTGAAACACATCCAGGTCGTCTCTTTGCGACTTGCGAAGTTATCCTTGCTCCATTCATCGTATCCATAGTCCATCCAGTCTGGATATTGTGTGATCAGATACTTGTCGGTAACGTCAATCAGGTCCCCACTCTTTGTAACCTTGGCCACTGTGGGCCTAAACTCAAAAGCGGACTGGCTATAGAGTTCCCTGGCTTCCTTGCGCAGAGTCATGAGTTCACCAACGTGCCAGACGTAGGTTTCACCCAGTTCATCAGTCATCCAGAAAATGCCAGCAGTCCCGTCCAACATGCCGAGTTCATGAATTTT
>RFVC01000274.1 GCA_009922595.1 Gammaproteobacteria bacterium
CGAGAAATTTACCGAGCTGACAGCGTTAACTTCTCTAAGTCTGCAGCGGCAAAATTAAAAACATTCCAGGATGAAGGCTTTGGTGATTTGCCTGTTTGTATGGCTAAAACTCAATACAGTTTCTCTGCTGATCCAGATTTAAAAGGTGCCCCAAAAGGCTACGATATCCCAGTGCGGGAAGTGCGATTATCAGCAGGAGCAGGGTTTGTTGTAGCGATCTGTGGAGACATAATGACCATGCCGGGCTTACCCAGAAACCCTGCAGCGGAGGAAATTGGGTTAAATGATCTGGGGGATACTGTGGGTCTGTTTTAGAGGCCCTCTAATCGGGATTGGCCTGCAAAGCCTTTTTATAGGCGGTTCGAGACGTGAGTCTGTCCACATATGCAGCGACATTGGGCTTCTCGCTCATGTCAGCATTCAGCCGTTTGGCTGCAATGCATGCATGACCGGTCATGATGTCTGCACCAGTGAATTCTCCCGCTAAAAATTCTTCACCGTTTTCTAGTTGTAACTCCACTGCATCAAGGCTTCTGGTAAGAAGTTTTGTTGCTCGGTCGACATTGACTTCATTGCGACGCTCTGGTGGGAGAAAAACAGTTTCTACCATGATTACATTGACCTGAGGCATCATCATGCCCTCTGAGTAGTGTAACCATTGCAGATATTGCGCATAAAGGGGGGATTTTACGTCCGGCAGCATCCGGCCAGCCCCATAGCGCGTTAGAATATACTCTACTATCGCTCCCGACTCGTGGATAACCACGCCGTTGTCTTCCAGCGCTGGAACGCGACCCATTGGATGAACTTTGAGATATTCAGCGGACCGCATTGCTCGGTCTCCGAGCTTGTGAAACTGAATGTCGTAAGGCAGTCCTAACTCTTCTAACAGCCAGACAATTCTCGTTGATCTAGAACCTGGAGCATGATGCAGCTTCATTGTGTTAGGCCTGAATTGCAGGAAGCCCTAGCTTTCCTGCGAGTTGACCCAATTTTTCCCAGGTCGCATCCTCAATTTCGACGCCTTTGGCAAGTCTCTCTTTCTTTCGGAGGTGTTCTACCTCGCCAGGATAATATACTTCGCTGAAGCCGGATGCTGGAGGGGTTGAT
>RFVC01000275.1 GCA_009922595.1 Gammaproteobacteria bacterium
GCTAATAGTGCCGTTCGCAGTACAAACACGGTTTCTTCTCAAAACCCATTGCTTTTTGGTACAAGCCAGGAAAGCAATTCTGACTTCAGCGTCATCAATGGGCAGATGGATGATATCCGTCTATACGATCGTGTACTTTACTCGTTTGAAATCGAAAAATTGTACCAACTACCTTCTTCGGACAACGATGGTGATGGCTTCTCATATGTTCATGAATTGATTGCTGGTACCAATCCAGACTCGAATGACAGTTTTCCTTCGGAGTTTCTTTTTGGTGTTGCAGGGGCGAGTGGTAGAAATGGTCCCACGCAAGCACAAGTAGATGCTGCTTACTCCGGGAGCGTTCTAAAGGATAAAGTAGTTATCAATACTCAGGGAATTCAGCGTTGGACGATTCCTTTTTCCGGAGTGTATGAATTGGAAGCACTAGGTGCTTCCGGCGGAAGGTTTAATGGGAATGCGGGGAAAGGTGCAGCATTGACAGGCAGGTTCAATTTAAACGCCTCTGATGTTCTTAACATCTTAGTAGGTCAGGAGGGATTGGTTTCGGGTAATCGAGGCGGCGGGGGTGGGGGTACCTTCGCTTGGTTGGACGGTGCGAGTACCCCTCTGATCGTTGCCGGTGGTGGGGGCGGAAATGGACAGTCCGACTCCAATAGTATGGACGCAAACCTTAGCTCTTCCGGCACCAGCGATGGGGGCAATCACTATTTAGGAGGTACTAATGGACAGGGTGGTGCGGCTGGATTTGGCAACTCGGGTGGGGGCGGCGGATGGCTGACCGCCGGTGGCGGATACGGCGGAGAGAAAGTTTATCAGGGCTCTGGCATAGGAGGAGGCTCTCCTGCGACGGGTGGGGAAGGTGGATTCGGTGGCGGAGGTGCCGGTGAAGCCGACAGTTCAGGAGGCGGGGGCGGATACTCCGGAGGCAGCGGAGGATGGTATGGAGCTGGTGGCGGAGGTTCCTTCAATGCGGGCACTCAGACCACCGCATCGGTGAGAAGCGATTATGGTTCTGGCTCTTTTCGGATTACATGGTTGTCCAGCCAAAGCGGCAACCAGGCGCCAGGAGCCTTGGCTAAAGATGGTCCCCTTCAAACATATGAAAA
>RFVC01000276.1 GCA_009922595.1 Gammaproteobacteria bacterium
TTGCAACATTGATCATGGATGCAAGGTGTAGCCGTTGTTTGACTCGATCAACGGCTTATCCACAACTTTACCTAACGAATTATCACAGCACGGCATTTGCTTGCATCGCTGTGGAGCGACCTGTTCACAACAGGCCCTAAAGGCTGGTGATGAACTGTCTCTGGTATCGATACGGCCTGAGGCGGCGCTTTCATCCCCAGCTCATCACCAAGCACCACAGGGTATGTCGTTGAGAAATCCACCCCTTTACAAAGATTATAAACTCATGATTTTATTTACTATTAATTGGTTTTCTACAATGTCGCAGTCCCCTAATAACAACAGTATTTAAATAATCTTCTTATAAAAATAACTTTTTATTAATGATGTGTTTTAAGCGCTCATTATCCGTTCAGTTCCAACCGCAGTGTTTAGGTCAGGTCGTTAGGTCGCAAATCGCGGTTTTTGCTAAGGCCCCCACCCACACAATGACCAAAAGGAGCGGTTAGTGGGATCGGGTTGACCCGTTTATACTCTGGCCCCCTTTTTAAAGGCGTGATCAGCACCATGGTGATTCACCCTCAACATTACGACGTCATCGTTGTTGGCGGCGGCCATGCTGGAACCGAGGCGGCACTATCAGCAGCGCGGGTTGGCGTGCGCGTATTACTGGTGACCCATGCCATCGACACGCTGGGACAGATGTCCTGCAACCCGGCTATTGGCGGGATTGGAAAAAGCCACCTGGTAAAAGAAATCGATGCGTTGGGCGGTGTCATGGCCAGAGCAACGGATCGAGCGGGTATTCAGTTCCGGGTGCTGAACGCGCGAAAAGGTCCTGCAGTCAGGGCGACGAGAGTCCAAGCCGATCGCGTGTTATATCGCAATGCCATTCGGTCTTTTTTGGAATCTGAAGAGCGCATCGATATTTTTCAGGATGGTGTTGAAGATATCCAACTAAAGGGTGATCGCGTGTCCGCGGTGGTTACCCGTTCGGGAATTCTCTTTCATGCCTCTGCAATTGTGCTGACTGCCGGGACGTTCTTGCATGGCAGGATGCACGTGGGAGAGGAAAACCAGTCTGGTGGCAGGATGGGGGACCAAGCGGCGCTCGGACTTGCCGATCGTCT
>RFVC01000277.1 GCA_009922595.1 Gammaproteobacteria bacterium
CGCATTGGCGACTGTCGACAATGTCATCATGCCACCGAATAGGGTGCATAGAAGGGCAAAAACGGTGAATATTCTGCTAATCATCTCGGGCCTCCCTAAAATAATGGCCTAGTAACCGCTTTGCAGGCGGGACCTGTTTGCAAGCTCGTTCAGCTGTTCCGCGCTCAACGCGGTATCAGCTTGTCCAAGATATGTTCCCTTTTCATAGGACAGTAATCGGCCTTGTTCTTCCTCGCGGCATGACGATGTGGCAATGGCCATGATCCCGATAACCGCAAAGGTCACCAATTTCATACATATGTGACGCACAATACCGCCCTCCAGTGTTTTTCCAAAAAAGGGAAACTTAAAAAAATAAAGAAAGGCGGGCCTCCCAAAACAGAGAGACCCGCTCGTTTTTCAATGCGTTAGCTCTTGATCGAGTAGGCTGTACCCCAGCCCCACGCTCCAGAACCGAAGCCGCGTGCAACCACACGCTCGCGGAAGATGTTGGAGACCTGATCACCATCACCTGCCAACAGAGCTTTGGTCGAGCACATTTCCGCACAGATCGGCAGCTTGCCTTCAGCAAGACGGTTCCGACCATATTTCTGGAACTCGGCATCGGAGATATCTTCCTCCGGACCACCGGCACAGAAGGTACATTTGTCCATCTTGCCGCGTGAGCCATAATTTCCAGCTTGCGGATATTGAGGCGCTCCAAACGGACATGCGTAGAAGCAGTAACCACAGCCAATACACAGATCCTTTGAGTGCAACACGACGCCCTGCTCTGTCTGGTAGAAGCAATCTACCGGACAGACGGCCATACATGGCGCATCGGAACAATGCATACAGGCCACAGAGATTGAACGCTCTCCCGGCTTGCCATCCTGAATGGTGACAACCCGGCGCCGGTTCACACCCCAAGGCACCTCATGCTCGTTTTTACAGGCGGTAACACAAGCATTACATTCGATGCAACGCTCTGCATCACAAAGGAATTTCATTCGTGCCATTACTACCTCCCTTATGCCCGCTCAATTGAACACAGGGAACATTTTGTTTCCTGCATCAATGTCACGGAGTCATAGCCATATGTCATGGCTGTGTTTGC
>RFVC01000278.1 GCA_009922595.1 Gammaproteobacteria bacterium
AAATATCAGGCGCTATGCTGAATCCGGCGAGCTTTACAAGAAGGCCGTGGATATCGAACCAGAACATTGGACGGCGCATCTGGAACTTGGCCAGAATTATCTGCGTCTGAACCAGATTGATGCCGGTATACGGCATGTTGAAATTGCTTATGAGGGTGATGGCTTTAATCCGACGACGCTCAATATGATGCGTTTGCTGGATACCTTCAGTGAAAATTTTGTCGACCTGACTTTTCCCGATCCGCCGGAAGGCGATGGTATTCCCAAACTGGTATTGCGCCTTGATCGTGATGAAGCTGAGGTTCTTAAACCTTATGCGCGTGAACTGGCAGAAGCCAGCATGGCAACTTTTGCCGAACGCTATCACTTCCCGACCAAGGAGCCGGTCATCGTTGAAATTTTTCCTAATCATGAAGACTTTGTCGTGCGTTCTATTGGTATGCCTGGTGTCGGCATACTAGGTGTGACCTTTGGCTATCTGTTTGCCATGGACTCGCCAACCGGGCACCCTGATGAGACCTATCACTGGGGTACGACTCTGTGGCACGAAATGGCTCATGTTTATACTTTGGAAGCCTCAGAGCATGGTGTGCCACGCTGGTACAGTGAAGGCATATCGGTTTATGAAGAATGGAATACCGGCCCGATACCCGGCATTAAAATCCCGGCTTATGTTTTACAGTTCATGGCTGAAGGAGCCTTCCTGCCAGTAGCCAAGCTGGACGATGGCTTTATGCGTCCGACCTATGATGAGCAGGTCATTGTTTCCTATATGCAGGCAGGTTTGATTTTCCAGTTCATCTCGGAAGAATACGGCCACGATAAAATTGTCGACATGCTTTACCAGTTTGTTGAAGGGACAGATGAAGTCACTGCCATAGAAACTGCCTTGGGTATCAGTCAGAATGAGTTTGACCGCCACTTTAAGCAATATATCGATATTCAGTTCGGTCCTCTGTTGAATAATCTGTCTGTCTGGCAACAGGATATGCAGGCAACCGTTCAGGCCTATGGCGCAGGCGACTGGGAAGCAACCATCGCTGCCGCCAACCGGGCGATCTTTACTTACCCTGACTATGTT
>RFVC01000279.1 GCA_009922595.1 Gammaproteobacteria bacterium
ACTCTGCGAAGTTATCTGGACAAAGCGAGAGTACCCGTGCCTGTCACATTAAACTCGGATGGTGTGACCAGCGTGACGGTGTTGCGTGTCAGCGAGCTCGGCATGTTCAATGCGCAAACACTTGAACTTAATCCCGGGACTTATACAGCCGTAGGTGTAAGGCCTGGTTACCGTGATGTGCGAACCGAGTTTATTGTGCCTTTTTCAGGTGAAAAGCCAGTTGTCACAGTTATTTGTAATGAGCCTGTTTAAGCAGCGAAATTTAGAGAAGTCAAGAGAGCACTAAGAGAAGCTAGATGAGCCAGGAGAAGCATTCTCAACATGAACAGCAGCCGGATGAAATCATTACGCCAATTGATTTCACGCCGCATAATGCCAATGCTGAGGCTTTTTCGTTTCGTCCCAGCCCTGTCAAGCTGGCCATTGCCTTCGTGCTGGTCTGCTTTGCATTGGCAGCATGGTTTGTACTCTCCGCCAAATCAATATTTATTGATGCACAACCTGTCGGCAGCATTGTTGATGTGCGATCATCACTGGCCATAAAAATCGGCCCGCGTTATCTGTTGCTGGCGGGTGATCATAACATCACGATTAATGCGGAAGGTTATTACGATGTTGATACCACCATCACTATTGGTGATGCCCAGGCACAAACTTTTCAGGTGCAATTATTACCCTTGCCCGGCTTTTTAAACCTGAACAGTAATACCGAAGCTGCCAGTGTTTTTATTGATGGTGAAAGCATCGGCCAGACACCTTTAAGCAGAATTGAGCTCGCTGCCGGCGAGCATGAAATTTTTGTCCAAAAAGAACGTTACGAACCTGTAGAGCAGGTAATTGAGATTGAAGGGCGCCAGCAAGAGCAAAGTCTTAGCGTTGAACTATTGCCAGCCTGGGCCAATGTCAGTTTTGCCACCTCGCCAGCAGGTGCGACTGTCACCATTGATGGCGAGGAAATTGGTCTGACACCTCTCAGTACCGAATTACTGCAGGGCGAACATGAAGTGCTGGTTAAACTTAATGCACATAAAGCCTGGACAGAAAATCTGAGCGTGACTGCAAGGGTCGATCAGGATTTACC
>RFVC01000280.1 GCA_009922595.1 Gammaproteobacteria bacterium
AAAAATAGTACGCCTTGTTGCTGCGTTTTTGGATCCTTTGCTTCCTATTATCAACAGTCAAATGTGTCTATGGTCAGGTGGCTGATAGCTTGGCTGTAGCGGAGCCAGACAGTGTGAAATTGTCTTCTGGCCCTCCGGAGGAGCTGTTGCGTTCTGAGGTGAAGGGCAGGGCAGAGGACAGTCTGGTGGTAACACCCGACGGAAATCTGAGTTATTTCTACAACCAGGCGCAGGTGGATTATCAGGACATTGGTATCCGGGCGGGCTATATTCAGATCGATTGGGCCACCAATGAGGCGCTCGCAACAGGTATCATCGACAGCACAGGCAGTCTGGTGCAGCGTCCCATATTCATGGAAGGGGGCAAAGAATACCGAACTGACACCATTCGGTACAATTTCGAATCCAAGAAGGCCCGCATCAAGAAAGTGATCACCAAAGAAGGTGAAGGCTACCTGCACGGGGAGCGGGTCAAGAAGATGGAAGAACGTGTCTTTTACATCCGCGGTGGTTCTTTCACGACCTGCAGCCATGAGCACCCTCATTTTCGCCTGCGTACCGGGAAAACAAAAGTGATCAGCGGAGATAAGATCATCACCGGGCCCGCCTATTTGGAGATGCTGGATGTGCCCACACCCCTTGTCCTGCCCTTCGGCTTCTTCCCAACGGAAACCCGTCGTCGTTCAGGGATCATCATCCCGACCTACGGGAACAATTTCGAGCGGGGATATTTCCTCAAGGATGGAGGCTACTATTGGGCCACCAATGAATTCATGGACATGACCTTTCGAGGCGAGATATACACCATGGGCGGCTGGGGACTAAGGGTCCAGAGCAACTACAGGAAGCGCTATCGGTACCGGGGGAATATGGCCGTGAATTTCAACAGGATCAAATATGGAGAGGAAAGTTTCCTGGAAAATGGGGGCTCTTTCCGCAATTCAACAGACTTCAACATTCGGTGGTCACACAACCAGGACCCCAAGGCCCGACCGGATCTTCGATTTTCAGCCAATGTGAATCTGGCATCTGCAAGCTATTTCCAGAATACACAGCAAACAGCCAATCAAGTCCTCACTTC
>RFVC01000029.1 GCA_009922595.1 Gammaproteobacteria bacterium
GAGAAAATTTCTGTAAATATTTAAATTTATGGAATAAATTTTCAAATTTTGCTCAAAAGCTTTATTAAGGCCTCTAACGTAAAAAACGCCCGTGTTGCGAAAACACAGGCGTTTTTCAAATTTACTGAGAGTGGCGGCTGAATTAGCCGTTAGTTCTTTCCATCTGAACCAGGAAATCAACAATCTTGAGCAAATCTGTCTGAGTCCTGACGCTGCCGCCTACTGAAACCAGATATTTGCCGTTTACCACCATGCTGGGTACGCCACGAACGCCGTAGTCACGCATCCTGGTACCCGCCCTTTTAACGGCAGACACAACGGAAAATGATTTCCAAGCTCTGTCAAAGTCTTCGCTGGCGACGCCTTCCCGCAGAAAAATATCCTTGACGGCGCCTTCAGTCTGCAGGTAGTTACGTCTCTGGTTGATCTCATCAAAGATCACACTATGAATATCTTCCCAGATGCCCAGGGACTCTGCAGCATAGAAAATCTGGGCATGAACTTCCATGGTCTGATTCCACATACCCGGACTTCTGACGAAGGCCACATCAGATGGCAGCTTATCTTCCCAACTTGTGATCAACGGTTCGAAAGCATAGCAGTGAGGGCAGCCATACCAGAAAATCTCGGTAACCTCGATTTTGTTCGGGTCAGCGGTTCTTACCGGGTTGCCAATAGTTTCGTAATGTGTGCCCTCAACATACAGGGCTGGCTGGGCCAGCGCTGGAACAATAGAGGTGGCCAGCAAAGCAAGTACTACCAGTGACTTGGTGATTAATTTCATGAATTCTCTCTCTTGTATTCGTATTACTGCTTGTTATTTTTGCGAATTATTACCCATCGTGCTAGGTGAAACAATCGGACTAATTTATGGGTTTTAATGGCTGAGGCTTAACGCGTCCTGAATCAGAATCAACGCAGGCCTGCAGCATAGGATGCAAGCGCCTCAATTTCAGCATCACTCAGTCGTTTAGCTATGCTGCGCATTACAGCACCATCATCATTCATGCGCACGCCATCCCTGAAGTTTTTCAACTGCATGACAGAGTAACCTACATCCTGCCCACTCAATGAAGGGTAGCCGGCTGAATCCAGACCCCGCCCATTTGGCGAATGGCAGGCGGTACAGGCGGCCACACCGATCTCGGCGTTTCCAGCGCGATACAGGGTTTCACCAAGTGCGACTTTTTGTGGATCGGCTGCCCCGGTGGGAGCGAGCTGAGACGCGTAGTAGGCAGCCACATCGGCAAGGTCCTGCTCATTCAAGGCATTCAGCATGCCAGTCATTAATGGCGCCGTGCGCGCACCACTTTTGATGTCTATCATCTGCTTAAGTAGATACTTCTCATTCTGGCCGCCGATCATTGGAACGTCCGGCAGCTGGCTCATGTTGCCATCATTGCCATGACAGGCCAGGCAAACGGCGATTTTATCGGCGCCTACCTCTGCATTGCCCTGGGCCACGGTCTGCCCCATGGTAAATAAAGAAAAACTGATGATAACCAGTTTGAAAACGATATTGTCTGAGAGGCGTACTGCTACTTTATTCATGCATTCAATCCCGGTAAGCACCGGCTCTTAATTTCATATTGGTCGGAACGTGAGGTTTTAATCTTGCCCGGGTTCCGATATTCCGGGACATCTGATTTTTCCGGAGGACAGCTGCTACAATCCACTGCCTTATAGAGGTAGTGCGATTATACCTTAAGGCAACTGGCATTCCCAAACAGGCAATTGAGGACTCATGACCCCACCCCAACCCGATATTAAGCTGGATTTTAGTAAGGTCACTTTTCTGCAAAGTGCCGGCAGGCTGGATCAGTGCCCGCCGGATAATGCTGATGAAGTAGCCTTTGTAGGCCGATCCAATGCCGGAAAATCGAGTGCCATCAATGCCCTGACAGGCCAGCCCAAACTGGCAAGAACCAGTAAAACGCCGGGGCGTACGCAGCTGCTGAACTTCTTCCAGGTTGCCGAGGGCAAATACCTCGTCGATCTGCCCGGTTTTGGCTTTGCCAGAGTCCCTGACAAAGTAAAAGCCCAGTGGGAAGAACAGCTGGAGGCCTACCTTCAGAAAAGACAGTCACTGCGCGGACTTATTATGCTCATGGATATTCGTCACCCCCTCAGGGAGTACGACAACCACATGCTGCACTGGTGTGGTCAGGCAGGAATGCCAGCGCATATCCTGCTGACCAAGAGTGACAAGCTTAAATCCGGGGCGCAAAGCAAGACCCTGCTGGAGACCCGACGCAACCTCGCAATCTACGGCGACCTTGTCTCCGTTCAGCTGTTTTCCGCTCTTAAAAACTTAGGGTGCGGGGAATTAAAAGGTGTCCTTCAGACCTGGCTGAACCCTAATTTCTGACACTCACAAGGTTTCAGGCTCCAGAAATAAAGCGGGCCCTAGCTGTAGGAGAAAACAGCTAGGGCCCAACGCGCTCCTAATTAACCAGGAGATATATCTTCATTTAGCAGGAAGGAAAAATCGGGGAGAAAACCGTCCTGCTGTAATCATTGACCCCCCAAATATGAATTAGTTCAATCCAGCGGAAAAAATTTTATTAATTTTTGCTGCTCTTACAATGACACACTCCATTTAGCCTAGTGAGCTGTATTCCAGTCTCTACCCGAGCCGATATCAACCACGAGAGGCACATTCAGCGAGGCTGCCGAGGCCATGCGAAATCTCACGCCTTCAGACAGTAAGGCAAGGTCTTCTTTGGCCACCTCAAAAACCAATTCGTCATGAACCTGCATGATCATCTGCGCATCAAGCCGGGCAACACTTAGCCAGTGATCAATATCTACCATGGCCTGCTTGATGATGTCCGCCGCTGTTCCCTGCATGGGCGCGTTAATCGCCGTTCTTTCCGCCGCTTTTCTCAACATCCCGTTACTGGCCTTGATGTCAGGCAGGTAGAGCCTCCGGCCAAAAAGGGTTTCCACATAGCCCTGCTCATTGGCCAGCATTCGCGTGTCATCCATGTACTTGCGCACCCCCGGGTAGCGCTGAAAATAGCGCTCAACGTATTCCTGTGCCTCCGCCCTGCCAATACCCAACTGCCCGGCAAGACCGAAAGCCGACATGCCATAGATAAGACCAAAGTTAATGGCCTTGGCGCTGCGCCGTTGATCCTGGCTGACCTTATCAAGACTGACGCTGAAAATTTCACTGGCCGTCGCCTGGTGTACATCAAGTCCCTTGGAGAACGCTTCGCATAAGTCATCATCGCCTGACAAGTGAGCCATAATTCTCAACTCGACCTGGGAATAGTCTGCAGCCATAAGAACTTTTCCCTTGCCGGCGACGAAAGCCTGTCGGATACGACGGCCTTCCTCTGTGCGAATAGGAATATTCTGCAGGTTCGGGTCAGTCGATGATAGTCTTCCGGTTGCGGCAATAGCCTGTTGGAAATTACTGTGTATCCTTTCGGTTTCGGGATTAATATCCAGTGGGAGCCGGTCCGTATAGGTAGATTTCAGTTTGCTCAGCCCGCGGTACTCAAGGATTACCTCTGGCAACGGATAATCCAGGGCCAGTTCCTGAAGAACCGCCTCTGCTGTGGAAGGCTGACCTTTTGCTGTTTTGCTGATGACGGGGTAATCCAGTTTTTCGTAAAAAATCTGCTGTAGCTGTTTGGGGGAGCTTAGGTTGAATTCCTCACCGGCCAGTTCAAAAGCTCTCTGCTCCAGCTCAAGCAGTCGCACCGAAAGCTGTTCGCTTTGCTTTGCCAGTGCT
This sequence comes from Gammaproteobacteria bacterium, assembly GCA_009922595.1. Lineage (GTDB taxonomy): Bacteria > Pseudomonadota > Gammaproteobacteria > Pseudomonadales > Pseudohongiellaceae > Eutrophocola. The sequence continues at coordinate 3,743 of RFVC01000029.1, forward strand.
TTCACATCAAGACTGACTCCGGTCTCTTCCAAGCGGGTAAGCACGGGCATGAGGGCAATTTCAAAATACCGATAAACCTCGGCAAGATGGCCAGTCTGTTTAAGTCTACTTTCCAAGACCATGTGCAGCCGGAAACAGAAATCCGCATTTTCTGCAGACCACTGCCCCGCCTCTTCAATGTCCAGCTCAGCAAACGTAATTTTGCTTCTGCCTTTGCCGAGCAGTTCCTCAGGTGTGGCTTTATCCTTTTCAAGATAATTTGACACCAGCCTGTCCAGGGTATGTTTATGTGCTACCGAGTTAAGGACATAGGACTGCAGCATGGTGTCATAACGGCGTCCCTTGAGAGAAACTCCCACCGAGCAAAGCACGTGGGACAGGGTTTTCAGATCATGGCCTATCTTGAACACCGAATTATTTTCGAGGACAGGTTTGAGAAGGGAGATTGTTTTTTCCCGGTCAAGCTGCTTTTGATCTTCAAGCCCTGAATGTCCAAGGGGAAGATATACAGCCTTACCGGGTTCCAGGCTGAATCCCACCCCTATTATTTCTGATTGCTTGTAGTGATCTCCTTCAAACTCAAGCGAGATTGCCAGCTTGCCTGCGGCGGGGATACCGGCCAAGAATTTTTCTAACTCTTTCTCATCAGAAATGATCGAATACTCAATCGTCTCTGGTTCTGGAAAATCTTCTGCCTCGGCTGTTTCTTCATCTGCATCAAGACCGGGAATCTCTGCCGCCTCGACTCCCTCACTTTCAAGCTCCTTGATCCACGTCCTGAACTCCATCTGCTTGAAAAGGGCAAGCAGCTCGGGCTTATCAGGGTCCTGCTGAACCAGCTCTTTGGGACCAAACTCGAGATCAACATCCAGCTTGATGGTGGCCAGGTCTCTGGATAAGGACAGTGTCTCCAGGTTGTCCCTCAGCTTTTCCCCAATCTTGCCCTTGATTTCGTCAGCTTTGCTGATGAGTAAATCAAGGGAGCCATATTCAGTTAGCCATTTCACCGCCGTCTTTGGCCCGACACCGGGCACCCCCGGAATGTTATCGGCCTTGTCACCCATAAGGGCAAGATAATCAATAATCAATTCCGGCGGGAGCCCAAACTTTGTATTTACGCCTTCGACATCAAGGCGCTCATCCGTCATGGTATTGAGCAGCGTCACGTGCTCATTCACCAGCTGGGCAAGATCCTTGTCACCAGTAGAAATCAGCGTTGGCATTTTTTCATTCCATGCCTGCTGGGCCAGCGTGCCAATGACATCGTCCGCTTCCACCCCTTCCACGGCAATCAGGGGCAGGCCCATCGCCTTGATAATCTGGTGAATAGGTTCAATCTGGCTGCGCAGGTCATCAGGCATCGGCGGGCGGTTCGCCTTGTACTCCTTGTACATATCGTTACGGAAGGTTTTACCTTTCGCATCAAAGATGACGGCGATATGACTGTCAGGATAATCCTTGGCCAGGCGCCTAATCATGTTGATGACGCCCTTTACTGCACCGGTTGGCTGCCCCTTGCTCGAGGTCAAGGGAGGCAAGGCATGAAACGCCCTGAAGAGGTAGGAAGAACCGTCAACAAGCACCAGTGGGGAATTATTTGCCATTACTCTCGTATGTCTTAATTATTGTGCTGCTTGATTATTATTCCGGCAGTTGCTGAATGAACTGGCCAGCCCCAGCATAAAGTCAGTGTAGGTTGTTTCAGAACCAAGGCCGCTGCCCAGCTGGTCAGCTTCAACGAATTTGAGATCTTTAATTCCCAGTTGATTCTGAAGAAACTCGGTATTGACCGAGGGATTCACAATGATGCACTTGGCATTTGCCGCTTCGATAATATTTTTTACTTGGAGTATTTTGCGAATTCCGGGTTGTAGCTCTTCATTAGCAGTAAAGCTTGTTTCGTGGGAAAGGCCAAACTGCGTTTCAAAATACTGAAAAGCATCATGGTAAACCGCATAAGGCGGAAAAGTGTCGGCATCTAACAAGCTGTTTATCCGCTCTTCATGTTCTGCAAGTTTATTGCTGAATCGATCGAGGTTATTGCTGTAGAGCGCAGCATTTAATGGATCTTGTCTTGTCAGCTCCAAAGCCAGTGCTTCCCCAATTAACCCGGCATTGGCAAGACTGAGCCACACATGCGGATCGGGTTGGCCACCAACATGATAAAGATGGAGAGGCAGCTCCAAGGCCTTTATCACTGCGGCGTCGAGATTTGCCGCGACGCGGTCAAAGCCTGTTTCGAGTCCAGGTCCAACCCAAAGAAAGATTTCCGCTTCGCTCATTTGCTGCCGCTGGGATGGGCGCAAAGCGGGATGGTGAGGGTCCTGGCTGTTTTCCAGAATCACTGCCGGCATGGAAACACCCTGCGTGATTTCACTGGCGATCAGCTGCAGGGGACGAATGCTGGTTACAACATTCACCTGTGCAAGAACTGTGACATTGAAAAGGAGAGCTGCCAGTGCGAATGTAAAACGATTTAATAACACGTCAGGGGTTGCCGCTAAAACAAAGCTGCTATGATATATTACACCGGCCAAATACCACAGGACTCAAGTGCAACAGGCCGGCTCAAACCGCCCTTCCTGCGAACAATAACAACACTCTGAAGCTGTTTTCTTGAATACTGAGACATTAATTTCTGCCAGGGGAATTTCCCTGCAATTCGATCAGCGCCAGGTTCTGCATGATATTTCCTTCAGCATTGCCCAGCGTCAGATTGTCACGCTAATTGGGCCAAACGGCGCAGGCAAAACCAGCCTTGTCAAAATAGTTCTTGGGCTTACGAAACCGACATTCGGGCAGGTCGCAAGAAAGAGCGGTCTCCGCGTTGGTTACATGCCGCAACGCCTGCAGGTTGAGCAAAGCATGCCGGTATCCGTTGAGCGCTTTCTTAAACTGGCCGTAAATGCGCGCAGCAGTGAAATCGATCGCGTGCTCAAAGAGGTTGGCGCAGAGGACTTAAAAGATAGTCAGCTATATTCTCTTTCCGGAGGCGAGCTTCAGCGCGTGCTTCTGGCCAGGGCCTTAATCCAGGACCCCCAGCTTCTGGTTCTTGATGAGCCTGCCCAGGGAGTTGATGTCAACGGCCAAGCCGAACTCTACCGCCTTATCGACGATATCAGGGATTTTCACAACTGTGGCATTCTTCTCGTTTCTCATGATCTTCACCTTGTCATGGCAGCCACTGACGAAGTGATCTGCCTAAACCAGCATGTCTGCTGCCATGGCCATCCGGAGCAGGTCAGCAACGATCCGGCCTACCTGGAATTGTTTGGCAAGAAAGACGCCGAAACCCTGGCGGTATATACCCATCAGCACAACCATAGTCATGATCTGCATGGCGAAATTGTCGATGGTGAGCATGATGTCTGACTTTATTGTTCGTGCGTTGCTTGCCGGTGTGCTCGTGGCGCTCATCGCCGGTCCGCTTGGTTGTTTCGTGGTATGGCGCCGGATGTCTTACTTTGGCGATACGCTGGCACACTCGGCCCTGTTTGGTCTTGCGCTGGGCTTGCTGCTGGATATAAGCCTGGAGCTTGCTGTTATTTTTGCCTGCCTGGTCCTCGCAATAATTCTTGTGCTGCTGGAAAACCGGCGCGAGCTGTCTACAGACACGATACTGGGCATACTGGCACATAGCTCCCTTGCTCTCGGCCTTGTCATCATGAGCTTTACGGACAACCAGTTAAATCTGATGGCCTATCTCTTTGGCGACCTGCTGACAGCATCTAACCGCGACATTGCCTGGATTGGCGCTGTCGTCATTGTCGTACTGGGGATTCTGTTCACGCAATGGAACAGGCTGCTGACCATAACCCTGCACGAGGAGTTGGCGCATGTTGAAGGCCTTAATGTGATTCGTGTGCGGCTTCTGCTGATGCTGCTGATTGCCCTGATTGTAGCGGTATCGATGAAAGTTATCGGCATCCTGCTTATTACTTCCCTACTGATTATTCCGCCGGCCTGCGCAAGAATGTTCTCAAAAACGCCGGAGTCCATGGCAGCAATTGCAAGTCTCATTGGCTGTGTTTCAGTCTGTGGAGGGATGACCGCCTCCTGGTTTTGGGATACACCGACAGGACCAAGTATCGTGGTAACCGCCAGCTTGCTGTTCGTGTTCAGTCGACTGCTGGGATTAAACGCAGGTGCAGCCGGCTAGCGCTGAGATTCACTGAAGGATTTCAGTGCAAGAAAATTCTCCAGCATCCGCTGGGGCTCATAAGGAGCCTTGAGAAAACCGACATTGTCGCCGGTGGGGCCCATTACCATTATTTCGCCGTTATGATTAACCAGATAGTTTTCATCATCAACACGCGTGTAGGCAAAGGTGAGGTTCACGTTCCGGGCTAGCTGATACACATCGCTGTAGTCACCCCGTGCTCCTATAAATTCTGGGTTGAAATACGTCACGTAATTTTTCAGCACTTCCTCTGTGTCACGCTCAGGGTCAACACTGATCATGACAACTTGCACGTTCTCACCCTCGCCGCTCGCCTCCAGCAAATCATAGAACTGCTTTATGGCCGCCATGGTAATTGGGCAAATATCCGGGCAAAAAGTGTAACCAAAAAAGGCCAGCGTCCAGCTGCCCTGTAGGGAAGTGTTGGTAAAAGGGCCGCCCGTATGCTTCGTCAGGCTGAAAGCATTTAGCGTGATTGGGTCGTCGTAAACAAACAGCGCATCATTGCGCAGTTGTTGCGGCGTCACCCTGCTGGCTTTCTGGTAGGCCGTTACCAGCAGCGCACCGCTGAGCACTGATGCAAGTACGATTATAGAGACAAGGATTCTGAAGCGGGTTTGGTTCATGCCTTTGCGCAAAAGGACGCCGGACTTTGGGTTTTTATAGGTAGTGGTCTACCAGCAGGGCAATAAACAGCAGGATAAGATAGAGAATCGAGTAGCGGAACGTTGTCAGCGCTGCGCGTGGCTTGTTAGTGAACATCAGCTGCAGGGAGTAGTAAAGGAATCCCGCTCCCAGAGCAGCGGCCGAAGCGAGGTAAACAGGTCCGCTCATACCGGTCAGGTATGGCAATATAGTTACCAGGCACATGATGATCGTGTACAAAAGGGTATGCAGCTTGGTCAGGCTGTCGCCATGAGTAACCGGCAGCATGGGTATATCTGTTTTCGCATAATCGCTCTTGCGGTGAATCGCCAGCGGCCAGAAATGCGGCGGGGTCCAGGCAAAAATAATCAGCACCAGCAGTAGCGCATTCGGATCAATGGTGCCAGAGACAGCCGACCATCCCAGCAAAGGCGGCATGGCACCCGACAGCCCACCGATAACAATGTTCTGCGGTGTGGCCCTTTTCAGAAAGCCTGTATAGATGATCGCGTAACCGACAAATGACGCCAGAGTTAGCCATGCACACAAGGGGTTCACGAGGAAAAGCAGGATCGCCATCCCCAGTACGCAAATGCCCAAGGCAAACATCAGTGCCTGGGCCGGGCTGACTTTACCCTGCGGGATAGGGCGCTTGATCGTGCGCTGCATGATAGTGTCCACCTGGTGATCTATCAGGTGATTGACTACAGCGCCGGCGCTGGCTACCAGTGCAATGCCAAGGTTGCCCCAGATCAGGATATCCATGGGGACCATTCCTGGCACTGCGAGGAACATGCCCACCAGCGAGGTTAGGATCATCATCATGACTACACGCGGTTTGCACATTTCGTAATAATCGCGCCAGCCGGCTTTCTTGATATCTGCCTGTTTAAATATGGAAACGTCAGCCATGGAACAAATAAATAGCGTTAATCAGGTGGATTAGAATGCAGAAACTTTGCTCAGACGGTAGTTGAGCGTCACAAGGGTGAGCAATAGTAATGCACCCCCAGCGTTGTGTGCAACCGCGACCCAGAGCGGCAGCGAGAAAATAATGTTGCTCAGACCCAGGCTCACCTGGATAACCAGGATGGCCAGCAGAACATGGGTTAGCCTCGTTAGCTCCCTGCTACCGGCATTCCGATAGAGCTTAAATATCAGGAAGCCTATAACCAGCGATACCAGAATTGCCCCGATCCTGTGCGCCATGTGAATTGCCACCCTGGCTTCACCGTCCATCTGGCCACCTAGATAGTTAGGGCCTACTTCCTGGGCGACGTTAAAGCCGCTGCCGAAATCCATTGGCGGCCACCAGCGTCCCTGGCATGTGGGCAGATCCGGACAGGCCAGCGCCGCATAATTAGAGCTGGTCCAGCCGCCCAGTGTTATCTGGCAAATAAGCAGTATCAATGCCGCTAAGGCCAGTGGCCTCAAGGCTACCCATTGGCGTGCCGGGGCAGTGGGCTGCTGCCAGGGCCGGTTGTTCAATCGCAGGCTCAAGAGCCATAGTAGGCTTAAGGTAGTAAAGCCTCCCAGAAGATGGGTGGTCACTACTTGGGGCCAAAGCTTCAGAGTCACTGTCCACATTCCAAACATACCCTGGGCAATTACCATGAATAAAAGAAACAAAGGCAGCTTAAAAGGCTGATCAGGAATATGTCTGTTGCGCCACGCAATAACGTTCACGCAGATAATTAAAAGGCCAAGGGTCCCTGCAAAATAGCGGTGTATGACCTCGGGCCAGGCTTTCTCAGCCTCGAAAGGAGCGTCGGGGAACGCGGCCTCTGCCTGGGCAATTTCCTCTGCGGTTTCAGGCACGAGTATAAAGCCATAGCAGCCGGGCCAATCCGGGCATCCAAGTCCGGCATCCTCAAGGCGGGTCCATGCCCCCAGGATAACAACACACATGGCAAAGGCTGTGGCAAACATTGCCAGCGAATAAGACGGCTTTCCGCTTTTCATATTCTTTCTTTATCTATCTTTTACTTTCGGTTTTTTAAGATTGTTCAGGACACTGGTTCATGGCGACCGGCCTCGTTATTTACGATCAGAAGAGGCCCTGTGGATTCATTCTCCATGCTATCTATACCGCCATAGAGGCGTGTCAGCAGTTTGGCCGCAGGAATGGTCATTGCAATGATGATGAGCAGGGGAATTACCGTCCAGGCAATTTCAGTTGCCGTATGCTTATGGAAAGACACTTCCTGCTTTTTTGATTTCCTGTAAACCACCAGTGACCAGATGATTGCTGCATAAACCACCACGCCAATCGCCACGCATACCCAGAAAATCACTATATTTATTTCATTGGCCTGCATGCTGGAGAACCCTTACGTTAATTCACCCGAATCCAGAGAACTCTGACCAAATGAATGCTTATCAACGAGTAAATAATAAATCTGGCCCGCCAGTTAGGGGCGCGCATTATAACAGGGATTTTTTTTGATTTACCATTTGCATTGCCTTGTCAGGAAGGGAATTTTGGCAAATAATCAAAGCAACCTTCGCAACACCACTTTTCAAGCCGGTAACGCCTATGACAGTCCGCAGTTACATGGAGTTCAACCCCAAAATCGGAGACAGAGCCTACATCGATTCCAGCGCCGTCGTAATTGGCAACGTGGTGCTCGGGGTGGATTCCTCTGCCTGGCCGCTCTCGGTCATACGCGGCGACGTCCATAGTATTCGAATCGGCGACAGAACCAATATCCAGGATGGATCGGTACTGCACTGCACCTCGCCGGAATCGTTCGGGCCGGATGGCTTCCCGCTGAATATCGGCAATGATGTCACCATCGGCCATAAGGCCATTCTGCATGGCTGTACCATTCATGACCGCGTGCTGATTGGCATGGGCGCCATTGTGATGGACGGCGCGGTGATCGAATCCGATATTATTCTGGGCGGCGGCAGCGTGGTTTCGCCAGGCAAAACACTTACCAGCGGCGGCCTCTATGTCGGCTCGCCGGCACAGCGGATCAGGGATTTACGGGAAGAAGAGATAGCCTTCCTGCTATACAGCGCCAAGCATTATGCCAAGCTCAAAGACATGCACCTGAACTCATCAGAAGTGCTTAAGTAAACTGTCAGGATTCTGAAAGCTTTTCTATAACAGCAGCTGTTTGCGGCCTCACGCCCCGCCAGGTCAGGAAAGACTCCGCCGCCTGCTCAACCAGCATTCCCAGTCCATCCATCACTTTCCCTGCCCCAGCCTCTTCTGACCATTGGCAAAACGCCGTAGGCTCATTGGCATACATCAGGTCGTAGCACCAAGTTCCTGGCGTCACCAGGGTGGTTGGAATATCAGGCACGCTGCCCTCGAGGCTTGCCGCTGTGGCGTTGATTACCCAGTCAAACTCGCTGCCAGCCAGATCATCAAATCCGCAGGCCTTGATCACCGCGATGTCAGAAAATATTTCAGCCAGCGTTTCTGCCTTGGCCGGTGTCCGGTTGGCGATACAAAGCGCCTCAGGGTTTTCTTCCACAATGGGCCCGATTATTCCGCGGGAAGCACCCCCCGCGCCGAGGATCAATACCCTCTTTCCTGCCAGAATGCCGCCATGGTTGCGGGTAATATCAGCGACAAGGCCTATGCCATCTGTGTTATGCCCGAGTATTTTTTCGCTAGGGTCTACACTTAACGTGTTTACAGCTTCAGCTTTCTCGGCCTGCGGTGACAACGCATCGGCAAACTGAAAGGCTTCTTCCTTAAATGGGACCGTGACATTTGCCCCCTTGCCACCGGTGCTGAAAAACGACGAAATGGTCTCAACAAATTCACCACGCTCAGCCAGCAGTGTCGAATAGTCGACGCGCTCGCCGGTCTGTTCAGCAAAAAGTGAATGAATTCGGGGGGACTTGCTATGGCTAACCGGGTTGCCTATGACGACATACCTGTCCACAAAACATTCTCTCTAGATTCGAAAAACAGGCAGTATAACGGAATGATCTCGAGTTCAGGCAAGCCAGTCTCTTGCATTAAGGTAATCGGTGTAAAGACGCGCCTCCTCAGTACCCGGCTCAGGCTGCCAGTTATATTCCCAGCGTACTTGCGGCGGTAAGGACATCAGAATTGATTCAGTTCGGCCAACCCCCGAACGGAGACCAAAAACAGTGCCCCTATCATAAACAAGGTTGAACTCAGCGTAGCGGCCGCGGCGGTATTCCTGGAACCATTTTTCCCGTTCTCCGAACACGGTGTCCTTACGCTTTTCTATGATGGGTAAGTAAGCCTGAATATAACCATTGCCAACGGACTGCATGAAAGCAAAACACTTTTCAAAGCCCCATTCATTTAGGTCATCAAAAAACAGGCCGCCTATACCGCGCGGCTCGTTTCGATGCGAAAGAAAAAAGTAGTCATCGCACCATTTCTTGAAACGGGGGTACACGTCGTCACCGAAATCAGCGCAGGCATCACTGGCAGTCTGATGCCAATAAACACAGTCTTCATCAAAGCCGTAATACGGTGTGAGATCTAAGCCTCCGCCAAACCACCACACAGGCTCCTGGCCTTCAGGCTCTGCTATGAAAAAACGAACATTGGCGTGGGATGTGGGCACGTAGGGGTTATCAGGGTGAATAACCAACGACACGCCCATGGCCTGAAATGCACTGCCGGTTAGTTCGGGTCTGTTTTCTGTCGCGGAAGCGGGCATGGACTCACCATGCACGTGGGAAAATGCCACCCCTCCTTTTTGCAAAACATCGCCGGTGATAACACGAGTTCGGCCCATGCCCCCCTTTTCTCGCTCCCACTTGTCTTCAATAAAAGTGGCACTGCCATCGGCCACTTCCAGGGCCTCACAAATTCTGTCCTGCAAATCTAGTAGAAACGCTTTTACCGCTTCGCTATCTACTTTAGCCACATCTTTCTCCTGTTACTGCCTGTTGTTGCTAATGGTGTTAAATTTAGCACCAAGCCGTCCTGAATTTTATTGATTGACATCAGAGGTTGGCCGAACAAGGCAATTGATGAAAGAGCATTCTCGCACCTTTTGCATTTTGATTTGCAACTATTTGTCTCGTGCCTGCAAGGACATAAGAGTCTTGATCTTGCTTGATCAAGCCCTCCATTTCCAACGTGGGCAGCGCGGCCATGTCTTATTCTCAGGTCAATTCCGATTCAAGGACTATTTTTACATTTTGGAGGGATATTTTAGTTAATTTGTGACATGGTTCTGAGACCCCTGTTACCATGTACTGCTCATAAAGAGTAAAATTCGCCTCGCATAACCTATGAGCAGCCTTTCTTTTCGACCATTTTTAGCCACGATATATCGACTATGAGTCTCCTAACCATACTGGAATTCCCGGATCCGCGTTTACGTAGGAAAGCCGCGCCTGTTGAGCAGGTTGACGATGCCTTACGAGAGATACTGGATAGCATGATTGAGACCATGTATCACGCTAAAGGCATTGGGCTTGCCGCCACCCAGGTTAATGTCCATAAACGCATGCTTGTCATTGATGTTTCCGAGGACTCTTCAGATCCTATGGTTTTCGTCAACCCGGAAATTACCGTGCTAGATCCGGAGCCCCTGGGGCATGAAGAAGGCTGTCTTTCAGTCCCGGGTTTCTATGAGATGGTAAGCCGGCCCCGCAAGGTCAGGATTAACGCGCTTGACCGCCGGGGTGAGCCTTTTGAAACTGAAGCCGAAGGCATCCTTGCTGTATGTGTTCAACATGAAATTGATCACCTGGATGGCAAGCTCTTCGTTGACTACGTTTCTGCCTTGAAACGTGAGCGGATCAAGTCAAAACTGGAAAAAGAACACCGTCTTCAAAAAGCTGAAGCTTCCGCCTAATTCCGGACAATCTTCATGAACAGTGCTGACCTGCGTATTGCCTTTGCTGGCACACCTGACTTTGCGGCCGGGCACCTCGAGCACCTGATACAGCAGAACCATAATGTAGTAGGGGTATTCAGCCAGCCCAACCGCCAATCAGGGCGGGGTCAGGCCACACGGCCCACCCCGGTCAAATTAGTCGCAGAAACACACCAGATACCGGTTTATCAGCCAGAATCGCTGGATGAATTCGCCAAAGAAGCTCTTCGCGACCTTTCCCCCGACGTACTCGTAGTCGTTGCGTTTGGGATGCTTCTAAGTGAAGAAGTGCTGACTACGCCCCGTTTGGGCTGTATAAATGTCCATGCCTCCCTTCTGCCACGCTGGCGTGGCGCTGCCCCAATCGAACGCGCCATTCTTGCAGGCGATTCGGAAACGGGAGTATCGATTATGCAGATGGATAAAGGTCTTGATACCGGTGCAGTTCTACTGAAAAAATCAACGCCTATCAGCGATGACGATGACGCCGGCACGGTCACCAATCGGCTCCTGCAGCAGGGGTGCGAGGGGCTTTCAGATGTCCTTGCCGACTTGACGGTATTCCAGGACAAAGCCGTTCCCCAGGACGACACATTGGCAACCTATGCCGCTAAACTGTCCAAAGAAGAAGCGAAAATAGACTGGGTGCAGTCCGCCTTGACCATCCAACGACAGGTCCAGGCCCTTTATCCCCGATCACCAGCCTGGTGTGAATACCGGGATGAAAGGATAAGAATCATCCGGGCCAGGGCAATTCCATACACTCATGACTGCGCTCCGGGAACTATTACAAAGATTAGCAAGTCATTTTTACAGGTGGCCTGTGGCAGTGAATTGCTCGAGGCTTCTGTTATCCAGCTGCCGGGGAAAAAGGCTGCCGGCATTAGCGATGTTCTTAATGGGCATCCCGACTTGTTTAGTGTGGGCAGTTTACTTTAGGGAATCAGACTAACAACTTGAAAAGTGACCGCTTGCTAGCGTTAGAAATACTTATAAACCTGAGGAGAGAGAATGGCTCTCTTTCATCACTGCTTGCAGAATACCGCCAGCGTTATCCCTATGCCCCCCTGTCCCTTATACGTGAGCAGGCCTATGGTGTCTGCCGCTGGTATCCGATGCTGCAGAATCTAGCCGCACAATTACTGGAAAAACCCCTGCGCAGAAAAGACCTGGATATAGACACACTTATTCTACTTGGCCTCTACCAGCTTTACTTCATGCGCATACCCGATCATGCCGCCATCAATGAGACCGTCGCACTCACCCGCGCTCTGAAAAAAGACTGGGCTTCCAAACTGGTCAATGCTGTCCTTCGCAACGCGGTCCGCCAGAAGGAAACCCTCTCAGCGCAGGTTGAAGAAAATGATACAGCCCGGCTTGCACACCCTGACTGGATGATTGAACAAATCAGGAATGACTGGCCCGACCAGGCTGAGTCTGTCTTGGTGCACAATAACCGCCATGCTCCGATGACACTACGGGCAAATGTTGGTCGGACCTCCAGAAAAGAAGTGCTTACTCAGCTGCAAAGTCATAATATTCAGGCCGAAGCCGGGGCCCAGGCCCCTACTGCTATCTCTCTAAGTGAGCCCGCGGATGTCTTTGCTCTTCCAGGTTTCAACGAGGGGATCCTGAGTGTTCAGGATGAAGCATCACAGCTCGCCTCAGGTTTCATGAATGCTGAGAGCGGTTTCCGTGTACTAGATGCCTGCGCAGCCCCTGGCGGGAAAACCTGCGCAATCCTTGAGCAGCAACCCGCCCTAGCCGAACTGATTGCCCTGGATAACAGCAAAAAGCGTCTTGGGCGGGTTCGTGAAAATCTGGAACGACTTGGTCTCAATGCCAAAATCATCTGCGCTGATGCCATAGACACCAGTTCATGGTGGGACGGGGAGTATTTTGACGCTATTTTGCTCGATGCGCCCTGCTCCGGTAGCGGCGTAATCAGAAGACATCCCGACATCAAAGTGCTGAGAAAGCCCGAAGACCTGCAAGACCTGGCCGTTCTTCAACAGCAAATGCTTGCAGCATTATGGCCGTGCCTGAAACCCGGTGGCCGCCTGCTCTACTCCACGTGTTCCGTTTTTAAAGCTGAAAATACTGACCAGGTATCGGCGTTCTTGAAAGCGAACCAGGATGCAGAGGTTGTTCAACTGGCGCATCCCGTTGCACATGAGTGTGAATATGGCCTCCAGTTTTTACCCGGCCCTGAAAACATGGACGGATTCTTTTACGCCATGCTGAACAAAAAGGCGCCATAGTCCATCTTCTAAAATTTCCCACGCCATATGAGAAGATCTAGTCAGCAACGTTTCAGTCTGGCAGCCAGAAACACTATAATCGCGCTGTAGCCACACAGAGCAGTCAGCAGGAGTTCTGGTCACTAATGAAAATAATAATTCTCGGTGCCAACAAGGTGGGAGCTGCGCTGGCAGAAAGCCTTGCCAAGGAAGCCAACGACATCACTGTCGTGGATCCCAATGCGATCACCCTGCGTGAACTCAAAGACCGACTTGATATAGCAACGGTTGAGGGCCAGGTTTCCTATCCCGACGTACTGGAAAGAGCAGGTGCCCGCGACGCCGATATGCTAATTGCCATCACGGAGAGTGACGAGGTAAACCTTGTTGCCTGCCAGATCGCCTACTCAATGTTCAGGACGCCGAAGAAAATTTGCCGGCTGCGCTCAAACTCCTACGTCGAAACCGAAGGACTCTTCTGCCCTGAAGCGATTCCTATCGATTTCATAATCAGCCCCGAGCAGGAAGTATCCCATTATGTGAAAAGTCTCATAGACCTGCCAGGCTCGCTGCAGGTTATGGACTTTGCCAATGGCGTTGCACAGCTTGTTGCCGTAAAAGCGACACATGGCGGGCTGCTCATAAACAAGGAAATCAGCACGCTGCGCGAACACATGCCTAATGTTGACGCGCGCGTCGCAGCAATATTCAGAAGGAACCAGGCGATCAAGCCTGAAGGCAGCACCATCATCCAGGAGGGCGATGAGGTGTTCTTCATTGCCGCCAAGGAAAACATACGCATGGTCATGAACGAGCTGCGCAAGGAAGACAAACCATACAAGAAAATCATGATTGCCGGCGGCGGCAATATCGGTGAGCGCCTGGCCGCTTCACTCGAAAGCTCTTACCAGACAAAAATTATTGAAATGGATTACGAACGTTGCAAGGACCTGACGGAGAAACTCAAGTCAACCACTGTACTCAACGGGGATGCCTCTGACCAGGACATGATGCTTGGCGAAAATATAGAAGACACCGATGTCTTCCTGGCGCTGACCAATAATGATGACGCCAACATCATGTCATCCCTGTTGGCCAAGAGAATGGGTGCCGCCAAGGTAATGACATTGATTACCAACCCGGCCTATGTCGACCTGATCCAGAGCGGAGAAATCGATATCGCCATTTCTCCTCAGCAGGTTACGCTCAGTAGTCTGCTGACACATATTCGCCGTGGGGATGTTGTAACCGTTTATTCATTGCGCCGTGGTGCCGCCGAAGCGATGGAAGCCATCGCCCATGGCGACAAGAACACGTCCAAGGTGGTGGGCAAGAAAATCGAGGACATAGATCTGCCTACCGGTACAACCATCGGTGCCATCGTCCGTGATGACAAAGTTTTTATTGCCCATGACGATGTTGTGATCGAAACCGATGACCACGTGATTCTTTTCCTGGTGGATAAAAGCCATATTCCGGATATTGAAAGGCTCTTCCAGGTCGGACTTACCTTCTTCTAGACCGGCCGGGTAATCAATGAACCTACCAGTCATTTTTCGTATTCTCGGTGTTCTGCTAATGCTGTTCAGCGTCACCCAGCTTCCCCCCATCATGGTTTCCAATTATTACGGTGACGGGGTTTCATTTTCTTTTCTTACCACTTTTTTTCTGACGCTACTGAGCGGGTTTGTGCTCTGGGCGCCAGTGATGCATAACAAGAAGGACCTTAAAACCCGCGACGGATTCCTGGTCGTTACCCTTTTCTGGACGGTACTTGGATCCTTCGGTAGCTTCCCTTTCATTTTCACTGACTCGTTGCAGATGTCGGTGACCGATGCTTTTTTTGAATCCATCTCTGGCCTTACGACAACGGGTGCAACAGTACTGTCCGGACTGGACTCATTACCCCCCTCTATCCTCTACTACCGGCAGCAACTGCAGTGGCTAGGTGGTTTAGGGATTATCGCCATCGCCGTGGCCATCTTGCCTATGCTCGGCATAGGCGGAATGCAGTTATACCGTGCAGAAAGTCCAGGGCCGATAAAAGACAATAAGCTCCTGCCCAGGGTGACTGAGACAGCCAAGGCGCTTTTATTTATCTATATCACGCTAACCATGTTTTGCGCGATCGCGTATTTTCTGGCAGGAATGACGATTTTCGATGCTATTTGCCACAGTTTCACAACCGTTTCGATCGGTGGCTTTTCTACCCATGATGCCAGTATCGGCCACTTTGACAGTGCCGCTATCGAAATGATTGCCATCATTTTCATGCTGATATCCGGCGTCAATTTTGCGCTGCATTTCTTTGCCTGGCAGCACAGAGATTACAAACATTACCTGCTGGATTCTGAGTTTAGGTTCTATATCGGAATGCTCACAACTGTAGGCATCATTACCGTTCTCTTCCTTTTCCTGTCTGGTAACTATTCCTACCAGGATGCCTTTTTTAAAGGACTGTTCGAAGTGGTATCCATAACCACAACAACCGGATTCAGCACGGCAGATTTCAGTGCATGGCCCACGTTTCTTCCCTTCCTGCTTTTTTACATGGCTATTATTGGTGCCTGTGCCGGCTCTACCGGCGGCGGCATGAAAGTAATCCGAATTGTGCTGATCATTAAACAGGGCTTCAGGGAAATTTCCAGGCTCATTCATCCAAGCGCCGTCATACCAATAAAGCTTGGCAACCAGCGTGTTGATCATCGAGTTATTGAATCAGTGTGGGGATTCTTCTCTGTATACGTTATGGCATACATGGTTATGCTGCTGGCCTTGCTCGCTGTTGATCTTGATATCACAACCGCTTTCACCGCTGTGGGGGCAAGTATTAATAATCTTGGTCCAGGGCTTGGAGACGTGGCGCAGAATTATGGTGCAATTCCAGATTCAGCAAAATGGATTCTATGCCTGGGTATGCTGCTAGGCCGTCTTGAGGTATTTACCCTCCTCGTCCTTTTCTCACCTCATTTCTGGCGCAGCTGATTTTCTGTTAGTGCATCATTGACTGGAGTTTTTTCCAAACCATGTCAGGATTAAACGCATTCATGCACGCGGACATTGATTCCGCTCTCCCGCTGAAGTTACAGGAACGCTTGTAACAAGGTGCACATGAAAATTGTGGAAGACCGGCCCCAAGCTGTTCCTGGTTGTCACCGGTTGTACCAATAAGCTCTACACTGGTTGGGCCATACAGCGTAATTGCCGGGGTCCCAATAATCGCGGTTAAATGCGCCAGGCCAGTATCGCAGCAGACTGCTCCTGAAGCTTTCCTGATTACTCCCCCAAGTTCGCTTAACGACATTCGCGGCAAAGCAATGGCATTGTCATGTCTGGAAGCAAATTCGTTCGCCCTTTTCAGTTCCTCATGGCTGCCGCCAGGCAACACGACATTGTAGCCTTCTTGGCTAGCTGATTTTATCAAAGCGTCCCAGTGCTGTTCCGGCCAAAGCTTGGTTGTCCAACTGGCATTGTGGACAAGAAAAATAAATGGTTTGTCGAGCTCGCTGTTTTCATGCTGAAAAATATTTTCTCGCATGCCGTATTCAGGTTTACCTGCTGGTAAATCATAACCAATGACGTCAGCAAATAGCTGACGCTGACGCTGAATGGCATGCTGTCTTTTATCTATAAAATACCTGTATTTATAGGCTAAATAGGCAGGCTGCTCTGCAACACTGTCTTTATCCATGCCATGAATATTGCCTTTTCTTAAAAAGCTGATCACGCTGCTCTTCACATTATTCTGTGCATCGATTATCAGGTCGTATCTATTCTTGTTGATCGTTTTATAAAACCCTGAAAACTCTCCGCTAGCGAGAGAAGACAAGAAATGTTTTTTCCAGCGTCTGTGAGCGCTTTTGTAAATATTTTTTACCGAAGGATGCCAGGAAGGCACTTCGGAAAAAGCTTCATCAACTACCCAGTCAAATGAGATTCCAGGACAGGCATTTTGGGCATCAGTTAAAGCGGGCAGGGCATGCATCAAGTCTCCCATCGAGGTTAACTTGATTACAAGAACACGCTTGGGAGTGGATGATGTATCGCTCAAAAATTTTTAGCCAGTAGAAGGCAGAGGATAATAAGGTCAGGAAAAAATTTTCTTCAGCCTGGCCGTCCAGCCATGCCTTTTTCCATGCTTGTTCGCGGCCCTGTCATCCTCAACAAAGTTTATCTGGATCGACTGGCGGGTACCCTCAAATGCCGGGTATCCATGCCAGCAATCCTCGGTTACCTTAAAGGCAATCATGGTGCCTGCATTAGGCGCCACTTCCTCAACGTAATCTTCCATATCATTGCTGCGCAGTATCCTCAGTCTGCCGGTATTAGATTGCCAGGGCTCGTTAAAATAAATCAGTATTGTCGCCATTTTCGATTTTGAATCTGTGTGGATACGGCCGTCTTTTGCGCGGGACACACCACGCAAGGTGATGACCATCGGCCTGTCGTTCAGATCCAGTTCTAATTTTGAAGAAATGATTTTCCTGAATTCAGGCCCATTAAGCTCTTCCAGTAGCTCATTAAAGCGCGGACCTGGTTCCACCTCACTGAGCGCAAAACTGCCACCGGACGTTATTTCAGGAAAGTCGGCCAGCAATTCCTTGACTGCCTCGTTATTTAACGACTGGTCGAGCACAAAGTGCGGGTAGGGGAGTTCAGTCCTTTGCACCGAGGAAAGCGCTTCTAGATTTAACAGTGTGTTCATAATGTTTCGGGGTTTAATAAACCTGTTTTGTTGCCGGCGTGACTATACACAACATTTTAGTGAAAAGGGGCTCATAACTTAACCGTTTTCAATAGGGACGCAGCTCTCCCTCCGGGACGCGGCGAAAGCGTTTGTATTCCCATTGATATTGTTCAGGGCATTCGTTGACGGCATGTTCCACAACAGTATTAAGTGCTGTTACCGAATCAATAATATGCTCGGCATATATTTTTTCTGAAACGGGCCTGAAAAGTATTTTCCAGCCATGCCTACAGCCTATCTTTTCGCGTCGGGCATAACCCAGAACAGCCCGTGCGCCGGTTTTTTGAATTAGCCGGCTTACCAGGCTCATGGTCAAGGCCTGGCGGCCAAAAAAGGGCGCATAAACGCCGCCAGCCTCATTGGGCACCTGGTCGGGTAATATACCGACAATATCGCCTCTTTTAAGCGCTTTTAGCAGCATGGCGACGCCTTTATTAGTAGTGTCTACCATGGTTGCGCCGCCACGGCTGCGTGCTTTGTAAATAATCCTGTCCAGCCTTTTGTCCCTTGGCGCCTGGTATAGCTGGCTGCTGCTGCCGCACTCGCAATTATTCAAATAAAGCCCAAAGACCTCCCAGTTGCCCAGGTGAGGCGCCAGAACAACCACGCCTTTACCCTGTTTTTTTGCTTCCTGCAGCAGTTCCAGTCCGTCTACCTCGAGCACATGATCAAGCACCTTGGGCAGGGGCCATAACCACGCTGCCGAACCTTCGGTTGCTGTCTGAAAAGTGTTAATTATGCTGCTATCTGTCAGCTTCTTGCGGGCATCAGCAGCCAACCTGGGATAACATAGCTCAAGATTCGTCTCCGTGGTTGCTTTCATCCTCGACGGTAAGAGAAGACCAAGGCGGCCAGTAAGTCGGCCGATCAGTCGAATGCTTGGTAATGGCAATAGCGAAAGCCCCTTGAGAAAGGCAAAGAGCAGAATTGATTTCAAGTTTATAGGTCCGTTTTATTACCTTTCATCGGCGTCGAAACCCGCCAATTTCATTGATTTCAGCGCAAAGTACTTCTCGCTATCAGGTCAGCTTTTTTGCATAATTAGCGTTTTTTTAGTCCGGCGATATTTTATCTGAATTTTCCCCTCTGGAGCCATTTTGAAAGACCCCGCGCCAGCTGAAAATACCCCTGATGTATCAACTTTCCAGGGACTGATTCTTGCCCTACAACAATTCTGGGCCGATCACGGCTGCGTGATTATTCAGCCCCTGGATATCGAGGTTGGCGCTGGAACCTTTCACACAGCCACTTTTCTTCGTGCTATAGGCCCGGAGAGCTGGAATTGCGCCTATATCCAGCCCTGCCGGCGACCGACTGACAGCCGATACGGTGAAAACCCCATGCGGCTGCAACACTACTATCAGTTCCAGGTTGTTCTCAAGCCATCTCCTGACAATATTCAGGATTTGTATCTAAAATCGCTTAAATATTTAGGAATTGATGCTAAAGTTCACGATATTCGCTTTGTCGAGGATAACTGGGAGTCGCCGACTTTAGGCGCCTGGGGACTTGGCTGGGAAGTCTGGCTTAATGGCATGGAAGTTACCCAGTTTACCTATTTCCAGCAAGTTGGCGGACTGGAGTGCTTTCCCGTTAGCGGAGAAATCACCTACGGCGTAGAGCGTATCGCCATGTATCTGCAAGGGGTGGACAGTATATTTGACATAGTCTGGGCGGAAACACCAAACGGCACTGTCACTTATGGCGATGTTTTTCATCAAAACGAAGTTGAAATGTCAGCCTTCAATTTCGAGCATGCCGACGTGGACATGCTGTTTCAGCACTTTGACGAATCTGAGCAGCAGTGCCAATACCTGATCGACAAGCAGCTCGTGCTGCCAGCTTACGAAATGGTATTGAAAGCATCACACACCTTTAACCTGCTGGACGCACGTTCCGCAATTTCCGTTACAGAAAGACAGCGCTTTATCCTGCGCGTAAGAACCATGGCAAGGTCTGTAGCCCAAGCCTATTATGATTCGCGGGCAAGGCTCGGTTTCCCACTGGCACCCGAAGAGCTGCGCAAGCAATCTCTGGAGCAGTTCAGCAATGAGTAATCGCGACCTCCTCATTGAAATCGGGACTGAGGAACTCCCCCCAAAAGCGCTGCTTTCTTTATCCGGGGCCTTCCAGAAAGAAATTGAGAAAAACCTCAATGACTGCAACCTTAAATTTTCCGGCAGCAAATCTTTTGCCACACCAAGAAGGCTAACGGTAAAAATTGACGGCCTCCAGGAAATGCAGGATGCCATCAGCATTGAAAAGTTCGGCCCGGCAATCAAAGCTGCCTTCGATGAAGATGGCAAAGCCACCAAGGCTGCTGAAGGTTTTGCTCGCTCATGTGGGGTAGCGGTTGAGGATCTTGATCAGAAAGATGATGACAAAGTGGTCAAGCTCTACTTTACGAAACAGGAGGAAGGCAAGCCTGCTGTTGAGCTGCTTCCCGATGTAGTTAATGGAGCGCTAGATGCCTTGCCCATCCCCAAGAGAATGCGCTGGGGGAGTTTACGAGACGAATTCGTAAGGCCTGTTCACTGGGCTATGATTCTTTTTGGCAGCGAAGTTGTTCCTACCAGTATTCTTGGCGTTGAGGCCGGAAGCACCACTCGCGGCCATCGCTTTCACAGCCCGGAAGAAATCCCCGTACCGTCCCCGGCAGATTACGAAAAGCTGCTTTCAGAAAAAGGGTATGTCATTCCCTGTTTCGAAAAACGCATGGCGCTTGTTCGCGCACAAGTAGAAAGCGAGGCAGAAAAGCTTGGCGCCATAGTGACTATTGAAAATGACTTGCTAGAAGAGGTAACCGCTCTGGTGGAGTGGCCGGTGGCCCTTACCGGCTCTTTCGACGAGGCCTTTCTTGCTGTGCCCAAAGAAGCGCTTGTCTCTTCCATGAAAAAACACCAGAAGTGTTTTACGCTGGAGGACAGCAACGGAAACATCCTGCCTCATTTCATTACTGTCAGTAATCTTGAAAGCCAGGACCCGCAAAAGGTGGTCGCAGGAAACGAAAGGGTGATCAGGCCGCGACTGGCTGATGCTGCATTTTTCTTCGAGCAGGACAAAAACACCCGCCTGGAATCTCGCCAGGAAAAACTCAAAACCGTCATTTTTGAAAACACACTTGGCACCGTGCATGACAAATCCATGAGAGTTGAGGGGCTGGCCGCTTTTATCGCAGACGCCATTGGCGCAGACAGCAAGCTCGCCACCAGGGCGGCCAAACTCGGCAAATGCGACCTGCTAACAGGAATGGTAGGGGAGTTTGCAGACCTTCAGGGCATCATGGGTTATTACTATGCCCTTCATGATGGCGAAAATGAGGAAGTAGCAAGGGCTCTCAACGAACAATATATGCCCCGTTTCGCAGGTGACGAACTCCCATCAACCAAAAGTGGCATTGTGCTGGCGCTCGCCGAACGCATCGATACTATCGTGGGCCTGTTTGGAATAGGTCAGCCGCCAACCGGGTCTAAAGACCCCTATGCTTTACGACGGGCAGCGCTGGGTATTCTCCGCATTATTGTAGAGAAAGAGCTTCCGCTTGATCTTGCCGATTGTGTGGCAAATGCAATTTTCCACTACCCGTCGCTGCCGGAAAAGGAAGGCCTTAAAGAGGCTGTGCTCGATTTTATTTTTGAACGATTCCGAGCGTGGTACATTGATGAAGGTGTATCGGCGAATATATTCCTTGCCGTCGATGCCGTAAGGCCATCAAGCCCACTGGATTTCAGCATGCGTATCAATGCAGTTCAGGAGTTTGCATCGCTCAAGGAAGCAGAAGCACTTTCCAAGGCAAATAAAAGGGTGTCCAATATCCTGGCAAAATCCGACAGTGTATTGGCAGGTTCAGTGGATTCCTCCCTACTCAGCGAAGAGGCGGAGAAAGAGTTGGCCAGACAAATTCAATCTCTACTTGATGAAGTTGGGCCTCTTCTTCTGGAACAGAATTACACAGCTGCGCTTTCATCAATGGCGTCTCTTCAAGCCGGAGTTGACCGCTTTTTTGACGAGGTCATGGTCAATACTGAAGATGAAAAGGTGCGCAATAACAGGCAGTCACTTCTTAACCAGCTACGTAAACTCTTTTTACAGATTGCCGATATCTCCCTCCTGCAGGCCGGTTAAGAAGACCTCCTGCTCGTGACACACAAGCTCATCATTCTGGATCGGGACGGTGTCATTAACCAAGATTCAGAGGAATACATTAAAAGTGAAGCTGAATGGTTTCCTTTACAGGGCAGCATTGAAGCCATTGCTTTGCTATCGCAGGCAGGCTTCACTGTCTGCGTAGCAACCAACCAGTCGGGTCTTGCCCGGGGCCTGTTTGATGAATTTGCGCTGGCAAGGATGCATGAGCTGATGACCGCGATGGTTGAAGAGCAGGGGGGCACTATCGATGGAATATTCTTTTGCCCTCACGGGCCTGACGAAGGCTGCAACTGCCGTAAACCTGCCCCGGGCCTGCTGAACCAGATTGAGGAGCAGTTCAATACTTCTGTTGAAGGCGCCTGGTTTGTTGGTGACACGATTAAGGATATTGATGCGGCCAGGAGCAAAGGATGCAAGCCTGTACTTGTGCTGACCGGTAAAGGGTCTTCAACCCAGCAGACTGCTGCAAAAGGCATGCTGGATAACGTTCCGGTGTTTGATGATCTTTTCAGTGCCGCAATGTTTATCGTTTCAGGTCAGCAACAAGCCGGTCAGTAACC
>RFVC01000281.1 GCA_009922595.1 Gammaproteobacteria bacterium
TGATGGACAGATCCATTAGTTGGGGCAGGCCATAATATACCCACAAAATCAGCACTAGTATTGGAACCGACCGGACAATTTCCACATAGACGCGATTGATGCCCTTTAGTAATGGTCTACTGGTGATCCCAGGCAGAGCAATCACAAGACCCACGACGATTGAAATCGAAATAGCTGTCAGTGACAGGCTGATGGTGTGCCATAACCCACTGAGAAGAAACCGCAGATTGACCATGCCGTTATCCAGCGTAGGGTCAATAACATACCAACCCCAGTTAGCAGAACATCCGCCAAGAAGAACCACCATTAAGGCCAGACTGAAAATCGGGATTTTGTTTTTGCTTATTCTCGCATCCTTCAGCCTTAAGCCAGATTGATGTTGCGTCATGTTCTGACTCCTAGTGATGCAGAATCTTGTTGAGAAAGTCCTGAGTGCGCGGGCTTTCGGGCTTGCTGAAAAACTGCTCCGGGGTGTTTTCTTCAACGATTTCGCCATGATCCATGAAAACCATGCGGTCAGCGACTTTGCGCGCAAACCCCATCTCATGGGTGACAACCACCATGGTGATACCGCTACCAGCCAGTTCAGTGATCACTTCCAGCACCTCACTTATCATCTCCGGATCAAGGGCCGAAGTCGGCTCGTCAAACAACAAAATACGTGGCTCCATGCATAGGGCCCGGGCAATCGCAACCCGTTGTTGCTGGCCACCGGAAAGCTGGCGGGGATATTTGTCGCTCTGTTCAGGGATATGTACCCGTTCCAGAAATTTCTTGGCCAGACTTATCGCCTCATCTTTGGGCATGTTTCGCGCCCGCATGGGCCCGAGTGTCAGATTCTCCAGCACCGTCAGATGAGGGAATAGATTGAATTGCTGGAATACCATACCGACATTCTGGCGTATAACACTCATGGACTGCCGGCTGTCGTCTATTTCGGTATCATCTATCCGGATAGTGCCTGCCTCGTGCTTCTCGAGCCTGTTAATACAACGTATAAGCGTTGATTTGCCGGAACCGGACGGCCCGCAAATAACAATGATATCTCCAGTTCCTATATCAAGACTTACCTTGTTCAGC
>RFVC01000282.1 GCA_009922595.1 Gammaproteobacteria bacterium
CCTCGGTCACCTGCCGGCTGGCATGATGACGATTTTGGTTCAGGAACCCCTGTTACCGAAGAACCTGAGGCCAGAAAGAAAAATGAGGGCAGCAGGGACACCAATAAACCTATAGGCGGACCTGCCGGAGAGCATTAATCTATTCCGGACTTTGCCAGTAACATAAGAATTATGAGATGCATTAAAAGGAGCTCTGTTGAGCTCCTTTTCTTTTAAGATTTTCTGAAATTACAGCCATGAGTAATGATTCCCTTTTTGATTTTGCCGGCAAGACACTAGATCTTTCGGTATCTCACGTCATGGGCATCCTTAATGTCACGCC
This sequence comes from Gammaproteobacteria bacterium, assembly GCA_009922595.1. Classification (GTDB taxonomy): domain Bacteria; phylum Pseudomonadota; class Gammaproteobacteria; order Pseudomonadales; family Pseudohongiellaceae; genus Eutrophocola. The sequence goes on from RFVC01000282.1 coordinate 323, forward strand.
CGACTCTTTTTCCGACGGTGGTGAACTAATGAGGGATAACGACAGGGTTAACCTGTCGGAGGTGATGAAAAGGGCTGACGCAATGATCAATGCAGGAGCGGCCATTCTTGATGTCGGCGGAGAGTCCACGAGGCCAGGCGCAAAAGTGGTATCGAGTGAAGAAGAAATCCATCGTGTCATGCCGGTACTAGAAAAACTCAATGACAGTTTTGATGTGGTGCTCTCAGTCTGTGATGCCGGTGTTGGCCTGATAAATGATGTCAGGGCGTTAACTAGGGAAGGGGCACTGGAAGCTGCAGCGACATCCGGATTGCCTGTGTGTCTGATGCATATGCAGGGAAATCCCGAGAATATGCAGGATGACCCTGCCTATAAAGATGTAGTAAAGGATATTACAGACTTCTTGGCACATAGAGTTCAGGCCTGCAATGATGCGGGAATAACCAGTGACAGGATCATGCTGGATCCCGGGTTCGGATTTGGCAAGACCCTGGAGCATAACCTTGAACTTCTAAGCAGACTTAAATCACTACAGCAGTTAAACTTGCCGTTACTGATTGGCATCTCAAGAAAAAGAATGATCGGTATGATAACCGGTCGCCGGGAGAAAGACAGGCTGAGTGGTGGGCTGGCAGCAGCTGCTATCGGTGTAATGCATGGCGCAAGGATTGTCAGAACCCATGATGTTGCAGAGACAGTGGATGCCCTGAAAGTTTGCAACGAAGTACTGAAGTTGTCATAAGTGTCGCTGAACTTTC
>RFVC01000283.1 GCA_009922595.1 Gammaproteobacteria bacterium
GGTGTCTGGAGGGTTGTACCTGATCGGCATCAAAGGCTCGATCCAGCAGATGCCTGTCGGCACCGTCTCTACGGGGTCGCAACTCTTGCAGGACCCTAGCGAGGCAAACGTACAAGCAGCATTGGCTTCTCTCGGTGTCAGTGATTTCGAGTTTGAGTACGTGAAACAGAAAGGTTCCCAGTTGATCACCCGGCCCACGACGCGGTCGTTTTACACCCTGGATATCAGTGGTGACGAGGCGGTAGTGCAGTACAACGAGCCCTCTCTGCAAAAGCGCATGATAGAGCTTCACATGGGACATGGGCCGACTGCTTATAAGACTTACCAGCAGGTCTTCGCTGCGGGCATGCTTTTTATTATTCTGTCCGGTCTTTGGCTGGGGCTGTCTTCTGCTCGGCTACGTTTATCCACTGCAGTGATTTCGGGGACTGGGGTGGTGCTGTTTCTGTGGCTGGCTATCTCATAGCCGAGCATTCATCACCATGCATCCATAAAAAAGCCGGGCAGTGCCCGGCTTTTTTGACTGGCTCAGGGGATTAGAAGTCCCACTGGAACTCCACGCCCGCGGTGCGGTACGCGCCAGGTGTCACGAAGGCGCCACCGAACTCCGGAGACATGATGACCTCCGCAGGATACTCTTCGTCAAAGAGATTTCTTGCGAAGGCAGTGACACGCCAGCGATCACCACCAATGCCGACGCGCACGTTCGCGATGCCGTAACCGTCAACTTTGGTTTTCTCGTAGCTGGTATCCAAGCCACCCTGACCCGGTACCAGTCATGTACTGGTTGGCCTATAATGCAAAATATAGCATTAAAAAATTCCTTGCAGAAGGGAAAAGAGCCAACTTTGCTAAAGTGAAGATTAATAAATCCTAATTCGATAAAATATGGATAATCTTGGAAACAAGCGACTATCATACGAGCAAGATTTTTTAAACAGGGAAAATCTGAAGGCGGACCCTATAGATCAGTTTGCTCAATGGTTTTCTGATGCTGATCAGGCTGGTGTAGTAGAACCCAATGCCATGGCCCTGGCCACTGTTTCCACTGATTCAAAACCCAGTGTGAGGATAGTATT
>RFVC01000284.1 GCA_009922595.1 Gammaproteobacteria bacterium
CTCTGGCGAGAGTGTTTCGCGGTAGTACTCGACCTGATAATCATCCAGGCCTTCCAGGTTGGCCGCATAGGCAATTGCGTCTTCAATGCCGCCAATTTCGTCGACCAGCCCTATTTCTTTGGCGCTGGTAGCAATCCAGACTCGGCCACCTGCAATCGCTTTGATGTCTTCATACGACTGAGATCTGGACTCGGCGACGAAAGCAATAAAACGATCGTAAGCCTCGGCACCCCAACCGGCAAAAATCTTGTCCAGATCCGCATCGATGGCTTGCGTTGGATCCCAGCCACCGTGCTTGGAGGTCACGACACCGTCAAAGTTGACTCCGATGTAATCCATGGCATTTTCGAAAGTGGGCAGCGCAATGGCCACACCAATAGAGCCTGTAATGGTGGTCGGCTCCGCAAAAATATAATCGGCCGGCGTTGAGATATACACGCCGCCCGAAGCGGCGTAGTCGCCCATCGAGACAACAACTTTGAGACCCTTTCTTTTGGCCGCCAATAGCTCATCTCTCATCATTTCACTGGCAATAATTGAACCGCCGGGACTATTCACCCTGAAGACGATCACTTTTGTGTTCTCGTCTTCATGTGCGGACCTGATCTGCTGCACGATGCCGTCTGCACCTGCCACACCCTGAGAAATCTCACCCTCTGAAATGGCACCCTCTGCGGTAATAACCGCAATCTGGTTGGCACTCTCTGAGAGGTCATCCTCTATTTGCTTTGCGTACTCTGCAGAGGAGATTGTTTTGTAGGTCTCTGTTTCAGCCTCTTCGTCTTCACCGAATTCTTCGATCATGTACTGACGGAATTCAGGGAATGATTTGGTGCCATCAATCAGATTGTTTGCCTGAGCGTAGGCGATATTGCCGATAGCGGCCTCACCGAAGAAGCCCACGTAGTTGTCCGCGAAAGATTGAATGTCACTGGGTTCAATCCCACGTCCTGCTGCCATGAGAGCCTTCATTTCATCCCAGATAGGAAAGAGCAAGGCCTCTCTCTGCATCCGGTCATTCTCGGACATGTCTGATCTCCAACTTGGCTCA
>RFVC01000285.1 GCA_009922595.1 Gammaproteobacteria bacterium
CCAGTCTTATTCCCCTGACTCCACGTGCCGTTCTGCCCATGGGCCTGACAGCATCTTCACTGAAACGTACCGCTCTGCCGGAACTACTGTAAAGCATGACGTCTTTCTCGCCATTGGTAATGGCCGTTTTAATCAGCGTGTCACCTTCATCAAGCTCAATCGCACGCAGACCGACACTGCGCTGTCTTGCAAAATTGGTCAAGGCCACTTTTTTAACGGTGCCGTTGGAGGTTGCCATGAACACAAATTCATCCTCCGGATATTCCCGGATTGGTAGCATGCTGGTGATATTTTCGCCTTCTTCCAGGGGCAGAATATTCACAATGGGTTTCCCACGCGCCGTTCTTCCTGCTACCGGTATATGGAACACCTTAATCCAGAATACTTTACCTGTTGTGGTAAAACACAAGAGGGTGTCATGACTGCTGGCAACCAGCAAATGCTCAACAAAATCTTCTTCCTTGACCGTTGCCGCCGCTTTACCTCTGCCACCGCGACGCTGCGCCTGGTAATCCGATAGCGGCTGACTCTTGGCATAACCCGTCTGCGAAATGGTGACCACACGATCTTCTTCAGTAATCAAGTCTTCTACAGTCAGGTCCTGCTGGGAATCCCGAATTTCAGTACGGCGTTCATCACCGTAACTGTCATTGATTTCATTCAACTCCTCACGAATAACCTCCATCAAACGACTGTTATTAGCCAGAATTTCCATATATTCCGTTATCTGTGATAGCAATTCTTTATAGTCATTGATTAATTTTTCCTGCTCGAGTCCGGTCAGACGGTGCAGACGTAACTCGAGAATGGCCTGTGCCTGTTCCGGCGACAGCATATATTCCTTATCTTTCAGACCATATTGTTCAGGTAAATGATCCGGTCGGCAGGCTCTCGGATCAGAGTCGCCCAGCATCGCCAGCACACCCTCTGAATTCCAGGCCCGTTCCAGCAACTTGGCTTTCGCTTCGGCTGAGCTGGGTGATGTCTTAATTAATTCAATCACTGCATCAATATTTGCCAGTGCAACAGCCAGGCCTTCCAGGACATGACC
>RFVC01000286.1 GCA_009922595.1 Gammaproteobacteria bacterium
GTAGCGCCGAAAACGTTGATCCGCAAGGGCAGAACGATGCACCTGTCGCTTTTCGCGACGGTTAGAAAAATCTCCTCTTGCTTTTTTCATCATGCTTAAATACTGTTTATTTATACAGTAAATTTGCTTTTATATCAGCGCCCGCCTCACTTGCTTCAGCGACAGGCGCTATTGGCAACAGCGTAAAACAGGAATACATCATGAACTATCTACTCGAAGATATTTTCCGTCGAACCGACACCTGGCGCGGTATGGGTCAAAGTCATACTGCTTTTCTGAGTGCCAACGCGCTATCGGCAAACAACGAAACACACGCCCTAGAGGGTATTGAAACCGGATTCGCGACGCTGGATGCTCAACTGTACAACAGAGGCTGGCCACTGGGTGGGAGTATTGAAGTCATCAGTGAGCAGTGTGGATTGGATGCCATGGGTATTTTTATGCCCATCATGAAAAAACAATCGGGTCTGGGGCGCTGGCAGGTATTTATTGACCCTCCCTATACGCCCTATGCGCCACTCTTGGCGGGAGAAGGAATCGATCTGCAGGAAATCATGTTGGTACATCCACGGGACCGCGAAGAGCTGCTCTGGTCGACAGAACAGGCGCTGCGCAGTAAGACCTGCGGCGTGGTATTTGTTTGGCTTGGCGCCACGGACTATCGCTATTCAGAACTGCGAAAAATTCAGCTGGCAGCCGCCAGTCATGGCACGCTGGCGGTGCTCTTCCGCTCTACGGAAGCCTTATCACAACCCTCTCCGGCGAGCCTGAGAGTGCAAATGGAAGGCTATCGACAGCTCAAGATCATCAAGCAACGAGGTGGATGCCAGAGTGGCTCTATTCCACTCCCCTTTGATGACACATTGCACCTGAATTCACCAGCTTGGTCACTGGCTGACCCGTCAGCAGCGCTTCGATCAAGGCCTGAACTGCGCCCATCTGCCTGATCACGTGCTGATCCGTATCGCAACGGCCCCCCGAGGCGAATCACTGTGGCATCTGCAGAAAAGAGCCGCTATCCTTGCGCCCGCTTTCGATAACACCGAGCTGC
>RFVC01000287.1 GCA_009922595.1 Gammaproteobacteria bacterium
CATCCAGATTTCAGCAGGCAACCCATAACCGCAACTGATTCTCTTGGAATCCCGGAAGCAATTACCGCATCCGGCGATTTGCGAACTCTTCCATCAATGTGGACAAGCATTGGAAGTATAGATGGGTTCTATGCATCCCGACTGATCAAACAGCGCTAAAAGTAAGATGACCAAGAGAAAAAATTCTTTTCAAGAAGGATTACTTAAAGTTTCTTAGTCACCCGATTTCTGGCCTTATATAAAACCAACTGCGTGGCCACCGTCTAGACCAATAACCTGTCCGGTTACGTACCCCGATGCATCAGATGCTAAAAACACCACTGGCCCATCCAGATCTTCCTCCTGGCCAAGACGCCCCATAGGCACCCTGCTGATAAGGGCTTTCCCTGGCGGGGTTTCCCAATAATCTCGGTTCATATCTGTTTCAATATAACCAGGGGCTAGGGCATTTACCCGGACACGATACTTGGCTAACTCTGCCGCCATTTCGCGCGTTACATGATCAAGGCCTGCTTTGGCAGCATTGTAAGCAATAATTCCTGGATTTGTGCGCTGTCCGAGGATCGATGATATATTGATAATTGAGCCCCCCAAACCATGAGCAACCATCGCCTTTGCCGCTGTCTGGGCCACTACCCAGGCACCAGTAAGGTTAACATCAATTACCGGATCCCACTCCGCTTCTGATACATCTAAAAGACGTTTAGTAATTGCGATCCCTGAATTATTGACGACAATGCGGATTGGCCCAAGTGCCCCTTCAGCAAGTGAATAAGCCTCTTCAATACTGGAACGATCGGTAACATCCATAACAGCTGGAAACGCCTTGCCACCGAGTGATATCACCTCATCAGCGACTTCTTCCAACCTCTTAGAGTCACGGGCAGCCAACACAACATCCGCTCCAGCTTTAGCCAAAGCTAGTGCGAAACGTCGCCCTAAACCACGACTAGCACCAGTAACTAGTGCAGTTCGGTTATCCAGCCTAAAAAGTTTTTCTGTCATTCTGCCTCCAATGGAGCAATCAACGGCACTCCAGGGACCTGAATGC
>RFVC01000288.1 GCA_009922595.1 Gammaproteobacteria bacterium
ATTCAAGGCTCAAGTGACTGTTTCCAAACGATTAACGTTCGGGAACAGGAGTTTGGTGTTCTATGGTGTGGGTAAGGTCTCCGGTATATTTTTACAAAAGAAACGATACTTTTTACTTCTCGAGGGCAGTGCCTTCGGATCTCCGTCTTCGGTTTAATAAGAAAAAGATCGAGGTCTCGCTTCGAACAAAGTCAGAGGCAAAAGCTGCTAAGTCTGCCGCTGCACTCTCTGATCGACTTGAGCGATACTGGGATAGCATAAGGATGGAGATGATTTATTCCCGTGAGTTGGGGATCAGTGTTGTTTCTGACAAGCCATCTTCTGGTGCTAGTAAAGACATACGCATTAGTGATGCTTTAGGGCTATATCATAGGCTTAAGGGCGCGGGTAAGACTAAACTGTTCTTTGAAGGCTCAGAGAGAAGCATTCGTTATCTGGTCGAGTGCGTTGGCCACGATAATATTAATGGTCTAGAGCCAGCTGATGCAGGACGGTTTAGGGACTTCCTCTTTGATCGGGGGATGTCTTCATCCTCAGTCAAGCGGGTCTTCTCATCTGTCAGAGCCATTATGAACTTGGCCATCAAAGAGCATGGCCTTGCTATGACCAATGTGTTCAATGGCACCTTCATTCCTGAAGATAACAAAAGGAAGGAGAGACTGCCTGTTCCCCTTGATGTTATCAGACGCATCCAAGGGGAATGCAGAAGCCTTAATGATGAACCCCGATGGTTGATAGCTCTAATTAGTGATACCGGTATGAGGCTATCAGAAGCCTGCGGCTTGCTCTCTTCAGATATTCTTCTGGATACGGATATCCCCACATCAGCCTTAAAGAGCACCCATGGCGAAGGCTGAAGACATCCTCTAGCACCAGATCCATTCCATTGGTTGGAGCATCCCTGTGGGCGGCAAAAGAGATCAAGGCTCAGGGGACAGAGTTTGCCTTCCCCAAATACTGCAGCACACAAAAGTGCAATGCTAACTCTGCCAGTGCGGCCCTCAACAAATGGCTTAAGCCACGGCTACCAGAAGGATGTGTAATACACTCC
>RFVC01000289.1 GCA_009922595.1 Gammaproteobacteria bacterium
CTGCCCCATTGCCATCGACTGATTTAACCGCAGGCACAAAGGGGAAGTCCCCATTGTCCTTGGATAGATCGAGCAGGGTGGTACCTCCTGCAAGGGTAACAATAGTCTGGTTGGCCTTGCTTACCGTAGCACTCTTTTGTACCGGGGTGGCCGCAGCGTACTGGCCGCCTCCTGCCTGTGTAGCAGTAATGGTGGCGGTACCTGAACCGACTATTTGCAGATAAGTGGAGTTCACAATTTTAACCACGGTTTCGTCCGAGCTTACATAGCTCACTGCAAGTCCGGAACTGGCACTGGCGGTGAGGTTTAGGTCGGCATTCCCGGCGGTCAGGGCAGGGATGACTTGGGTCCAAGTAATAGTTTGTTGCTGCTGGGTATCGTCTATGATGGTGAGCAACTGGGTGGCATCTGGAGCAGCTAGGTAGGTATCGTCTCCGCCTTGGCTGGCGGTGATGGTCACCGTGCCCCCGCTATGCAGATTGAGCGTGTCTCCGCTAATGGATGCTACCGTACTATCTGAACTGGCGTAGCTAACGGATAGTCCGGATGATGCGGTCGCTTTACCGGCCAGCGAATACGTTCCTGAATTCAAGCTGGCGTTGGTCAGTGCACCAAAAGTAATAGTTTGCGGTACCTTGGTAACCGTGAGCACTTTGGATACGGAAGGAGCTGGGTTGTAACTGCCATTCCCGTCCTGAGTCGCACGGAAGGTGGCATCCCCCTGTCCCACAATTGTTACCGTGCCATTCTCATCCACGGTGGCCACATTAGTATGCAGGCTCTCAAAACTTACCGGCAGCCCGGAACTGGCACTGGCAGATAAGTCGAAGTTGGCAGATAGAACCGTTTTGCTTGGTATGTCAGCAAAGGTGATATTTTGGTCTGCCCGTGGGGTGGCGGTTACAATAAAGGGCTGGGTAGCAGTGGCGGAGAGCCAGGGTGCCTGCCCGGCTTGGGTTGCGGTGATCGTTACCTTGCCCACTTTCAGGGCTGTGGCCACATTTCCGGAGAAGGAGACCACCGTACTGTCGTTGCTGTCAAAGGTGAAGGT
>RFVC01000290.1 GCA_009922595.1 Gammaproteobacteria bacterium
CGCCTACCCTGACCTGGCCAAAAATCCGGTTCATGCTTTTCTGCCTGCCCTGGCTGAACTCAGCAGTGAGGCCTGGGACCAGGGCAATGACTATTTTCCGCCCACCAGCTTCCAGATTTCCAATATTCGTGCCGGTGAAGGCACCAACAATGTCATTCCCGGAGAAATGACGGCCCTGTTTAATTTTCGCTTTTCATCGGAAGTCACCGAGACACAGTTGAAAGAAAAAACGGAAACCATTTTCAACCGCCACTACGAAGACTACGACCTGGATTGGCAGCTCAGCGGCAATCCCTTTATTACCGAAGCCGGCACGCTGACCAATGCAGTAAGCGACGCCATCAGGACAGTCACCGGACTGGAAACTGAACTTTCAACGGGTGGCGGTACAAGTGACGGCCGTTTTATAGCGCCAACGGGCACCCAGGTGGTAGAAGTGGGCCCGGTCAACAAGAGCATTCACAAGATCAATGAGCATGTGCTGGTCCAAGACCTCGACCGGTTGTCTGATATCTACCGGACCATCATGCAGACACTGCTGACCTGATTTTACTTGGCCAGGAACACCTGGAAATGACAGGCCTTACCCGGCACCTGAAAGTCCGGCGCAGGAGAGGGACTCTTATCTGACTTCCCCGGCCTTTTCAATACCACCCGTTTACCCGCCCGCTCCCTGGCAAGCGCAAGCAGTTCTTCCACATCGTCGTTCACTGGCAGAAACTGCTGCATCAGGGCCATATCCTTATTTACCTTGGCAGACTTGGTCCGAGGCGGAAACATGGGATCCAGCACAATGACGTCCGGTCGGTCATCATGCTTTGCCAGGAACTCAATGAAGTCTGTATGAGTGAGTTTCAAGCGTCTTGCACACTCCAGAGTTTTCCCGGAGGCTTCCTGCCTGATCCGTCTCAACCCATCGAATAAAAGTGCTGCCATCAGCCCGGATTTTTCCAGCATGTGCACCTTGCAGCCCAACGCGGCAAGACTCCACGCATCCGCACCAAGCCCAGCTGTGGCATCGATAACAGACAGAGAGTCACTGGTTTTGTCG
>RFVC01000030.1 GCA_009922595.1 Gammaproteobacteria bacterium
ACCTCTTTCAGGTTATGCGGCGGGATATCCGTTGCCATTCCGACGGCAATACCGCTGCCTCCGTTCAGCAACACATTGGGCAGGCGGGCTGGCAGGATTTCCGGTTCCTTGAGTTCGCCATCAAAATTAAGCTTCCAGTCGACAGTGTCCTGGCCTAGCTCGGCCAGCAGCACATCAGCATAGGCGCGCATTTTCGATTCCGTGTAGCGCATGGCCGCAAATGATTTCGGATCATCAGGGGAGCCCCAGTTCCCCTGTCCATCAATGATGGGATAGCGATAGGAAAAAGGCTGCGCCATTAACACCATGGCCTCGTAACAGGCTGAATCTCCATGGGGATGATACTTGCCTATCACGTCACCAATTGTCCTGGCGGATTTCTTGTACTTAGCCGACGACTTCAGGCCCAGCTCTGACATGGCATACACGATGCGTCGCTGCACCGGCTTGAGACCGTCACCGATATGCGGCAGGGCGCGATCATTGATGACATACATGGAATAGTTGAGATAAGACTGCTCAACAAATTTGCGCAGAGCGATTTGCTCCTGCCCGTCGTCGTTTAATGTGATTGAATCTGTCATGATCTTCCTAGTTCAATTTCCTGATTACAGCCTGCTCTAGATATCAGCCAGGTTGCCGTACTTCTCAAGCCAGCTCTTTCTGTCAGCGGAGCGTTTCTTTGCCAGGAGCATGTCCATCAGCTCCTGTGTTTTCTTGGCCTGATCCACCGTCAGCTGTACAAGCCTGCGGGTATCCTTGTTCATGGTGGTTTCACGCAGCTGCATGGGGTTCATTTCACCCAAGCCTTTAAAGCGCTGTACATTCGGCTTGCCTTTCATTTTTTCTGCCGCGATTCGGTCAAGCACGCCATTTTTTTCATCCTCATCCAGGGCATAGAACACTTCCTTGCCGACATCAATTCGGTAGAGAGGCGGCATTGCAACATAGATGTGACCGGCTTCCACAACCGCCCTGAAATGCTTGACGAAAAGAGCACTCAGCAGCGTCGCAATATGAAGTCCATCGGAGTCCGCATCAGCGAGGATGCAAACCTTGCCATAGCGCAGACCCGAAAGATCAGAGGAGCCTGGGTCTACTCCCATGGCGATAGCAATATCATGCACTTCCTGCGAGGCGAGTATCTCCTGAGAGTCCACCTCCCAGGTATTAAGAATCTTTCCCCTTAGCGGCATGACCGCCTGCGTTTCCCTGTCCCTGGCCTGCTTGGCGGAACCCCCTGCGGAGTCACCTTCCACTAGGAAAATCTCGCCCAGCTCAACATCCTGGACAGTACAATCGGCCAGCTTGCCGGGAAGCGCCGGTCCGGCCGTGATCTTTTTGCGGGCCACCTTCTTGCCTTCACGCATGCGGCTCTGTGCATTATTAATACACATCTCGGCGATCTGTAGCGCTTCATCGGTATGCTGGTTTAGCCAGAGACCAAAGGCATCCTTGACCACTCCCCCTATAAACACGGCGCTCTGACGGGAAGACAGTTTTTCCTTGGTCTGGCCGGAGAACTGGGGATCAATCATTTTTGCAGAAAGGATGAAGGCACAACGGTCCCATATATCCTCGGCGCTGAGCTTCACTCCGCGCGGCAGGAGTTTCCTAATTTCACAAAACTCCCTCATCGCATCGAGCATGCCGGTGCGAAAACCATTGGCGTGGGTGCCGCCCTGAAGTGTCGGAATTAGGTTCACATAGCTCTCGGTAATCAGCTCCCCGCCTTCGGGCAGCCAGAGAACGGCCCAGTCCACGGCCTCCTCGTTACCCTGCATGGATCCGGTAAAGGGTTCCTCCGGTATGCGCTGAAATCCTCCCGTGGCCTGCAGGAGATAATCCGTCAACCCTTCGTCGTAACACCATTCCTCACTCTGCGCCTTATCCGCCTTGACCGTTTTATCTTCAAAAATCATGTGCAGGCCAGGGCATAGGACAGCTTTCGCCCTCAACACATGTACCAGACGCGGTATAGAGATATTGGCAGAATCGAAATACTTGGGATCAGCTTTGAATTTCACCGTGGTGCCCGTGTTGCGCTGGCCCACCTTGTCGATTACTTTCAGATTGGTTTTCTTTTCACCATCGGCAAAGGTCATGCGATGAAGCTTGCCGCTGCGCTTGACCAGCACTTCAAGTTCAGTGGACAGCGCGTTCACGACTGATACACCCACACCATGCAGACCGCCTGAAAACTTGTAGTTGTCACTGCTGAATTTACCGCCGGCGTGAAGTCGGGACAGGATCAGTTCAACGCCCGGAACCTTTTCTTCCGGGTGAACATCCACCGGCATGCCGCGGCCGTCATCTGCAACCTCAACACTTCCATCCTTGTTAAGGGTTACCTTGATAGTGCGGGCGTAGCCGGCGAGCGCTTCGTCCACGCTGTTGTCCACAACCTCCTGGACCAGATGGTTGGGACGGGCAGTATCCGTATACATGCCAGGCCTTCGCCTGACAGGATCGAGCCCGGTTAAAACTTCAATGGAATTCGAGGTGTATTCTTTGCTCATGCGCTTTGTACTTACCCTTACTTCTTGATCGTTAAACCTGTAGTTTTATGGCGCCCAGTGTTTCATGTGCCAGGCTACCCTGCTCGGCAAACTCCATCATTGGAGCGAACATTGCATCAAACTCTTCGAAGCTATGGCTGCCTCCTTCCTGCACTACCTGCACGGCGCCCTCATAACGCTTTACAGCATGTCGGTAATCCAGAACTTCGTCCCCTGTCTGTACCATCAACAAAAAGTTGTGCGGTCGGGCAATAGGATTGATATCCAGGGTATCAAGGAACAGCGCATACTCGCGCGTGAATTCATATTCGATGCCGGAATAGTAATTTTTCTGAAGACCCAGGAATTCTTCACCGAGATTTTTTACCGGTGAAACCGCAGGATTCACAAGTGCTGCCCGGCAATCATGCTTCTCAGCTAACCAAGTCGCGTAGTAACCGCCAAGAGAACTGCCAACGAGCAAATGCACCTTGCTATCAGCATTGTGGATGAGGTCCTGCAACTGGTTCAGGGCCTGTTCCGGGTCATATGAAAGTTCTGGGACAGCAACATGAATATCGCCACGTTGCTGGCAGTAGGATTGGAATTGTTGGGCTTTTTTGGAGGCAGGTGAGCTGTTGAAACCATGTATGTAAAGTATAAACAGCCTGTCAGAATCCATAGGCTAATTATAGGGGTTCTTCAGCTGTGGTGGAAAAGAATTTATGTGGTTGTGAGGACTGTCTCAGTAGCCGGTACTGCTGAAATGAATATCGTAGGTTTTCTCTGTCACCCTCTCTACGCCGGAACTGATTTCACCCTCCGGGGTGAGCACCAACCATCGATATCCTGGATTCGCACTGTCGATTGTGAAGTCATCATTGGTAGGATGGAACTGCAAGCAAGTAGATGGCGTCGACAAAATTTTCACACCATTTCTTTCACCCTCAAAGTCCTGGTGAATGTGTCCATAGACAACACCTTTTATATGCGAGTACCTGTCGAGTATGAAAAAAAGCTCATCGCTGTTCTTGAGACAATGCTGCTGAAGCCAGCTGGCCTCCACCGGCATACAGTTATGATGGATACAAATCATGGCAAAGTTGCCATTGCGCTCGCTATCAGCGAGTTCAAGGTCGAGGTCGGCCAGCTCTTTCTGGTCCAGCAGGCCATACACCTGTCCCTCTACGCTTGAATCAAGCATGATAATTCGCCACTTTCCTAGTTGTGCCGAGCGCTTCAGACTAACACAGTCCTGGTCCAAGACCTGCTGCATATTGCTGCGGATATCGTGGTTGCCGGGGATCCAGAGCTGAGGCGCGTCTAGAGGAGACAGGGCGTCAAGAAAATTCAGGTAAGCCTCTACGGAAGAGTCCTGGGCCAGATCGCCTGTACACAGGAGGCAGTCTATTGAGGATTGCTGGCTTCGGACCAGTGCCACGATGTCCTGTAGCGTTTCATAGGTATTCAGACCATAGAATTTGGAGGCACGATCCGCAAACAGATGCGAATCGCTGATCTGCACCAGACAATAGTGCTGATTAGTATTGTCTGATAGGAAGTCAGCCAAAGTGACTCACTCTCTCAAGCATAACCAAAGAATCCAGGATATTTATCAGTTAAGTAACAGGAAGCAGTTTAAATTCGTTAAATAAGGGTCAGCTTATCTAGCTGCAACTCTTCTGGATTGCTCAAGCCCTCATTGATACAGAGATTCAACCATTCAGCGAGAAAAAGGTTCAGCTGCTCCTTCTCATCGCTTTGATACATAAAATGGTTAGGCACAGGGTAAATAGCTTTAAAATTGTTGTGATTCTGATAGCTGACAACTTCGGCCGTCTTCGCATCATGGTAAACGCGAATGATCATTTCCGGTGCATTATAGTAGGCGGGTATCCCTTCAATTTTTTCCTGGCTGTTTTGCCTGCTGCCCAGCAACTGTTTAACGCTGATCGTGCTGGTGTATTTAAACTCTTCCTGAACTTCAAGGCTCACGTACACCTGCTCTTCCCTGAGGCCCTGGCCGAGAACCGGTAGAGCCACCATACGCTTTTTATTTTTATCGAATGAATCTGAACGCCCCATCAATTTGAGTAAGCGAATGTAATTAGCATCGCATACGGCCATCTGTTCGCTTAGTTCAATTATGTAGGGTTTGACGTTCATTATTGTTATTACATTATAACTATTTTTTTCTTTTATTTTTTACTGTTTTTCTTTTCTAGTCTATTGGTGAATCCGATTTATTTATTACCTGAATGTGGCGAACTAACTCCAAGTTTAAAGACGGCCATTGGATTGAGATAATACTCATTGCGTTGTTTATCAGGGCTTCCTTTACTCCTAGCTCGGCTACTAATCGGTCTATGATGACCGGGCGGATATCTTCATGTTCATCATTAAGACCAAATATTGCCTGATATTCTGACGCTTTCGCTACATCTATCCTGGCGCAGAAGATGTTGAGCTTTTCGTTACTGCTGCCTGGACTGTTGTAGTACTCGCATACCAGCAACAGACGGTCAATCTTGATGCCAGCACCTCCCTTGGTTTGCCTTATCGCAACAAATTCTACACTTTCAACCTGAGTTTCGTTGTCGACAGGTCCCGCTATCAGTTCAAGCTTCCATGGCTCGTTTTCATCATCAAGGCATCCTGCCCTAAACGGCTCAACCATAAGCACCTTATCCAAATCAGGGTCACATAACAAGACGCAAACTTCGGGCTTATTGAACATTACTTCACCCTCAATTCGCCGGCCCCATCCGCCCTCGTAAAGGCGATGTCTGAGTGTTAATCATGACACCTGCATTAAGCCGGAATGACTCGCTTTAATATCCAAAATTTCAACATCATTGATACTGAAATCAGTTGTATTTTTTTGCTTGCCAGTCATCAAAAAAGAAATTTATACCTGCACATTCTGAAGGGTTTAAGCATGCAATCTCTGTTACAATAATAAGAGCATATGTTAGTCAAAAAGGCAGGAAGCCCAGCGTAAAGACTCTTCACTCTTATCTTTCAGAAATCCGATACCCTCGCTCTAAAATTCAAGGTTATTTAACTGAAGCAGCTTGGGCAGTAATGAGATCTTACTGACCGAATGACAGAGTAATGGACTGCATTAAGAGATTGATAAAACCGATGTTTGTAAGAAGAAAATGCGAATGACGTCAGCCAACCTACCACTTTTGCGTTTTCTAGATTGTCAACAACAGTGTTTTAGGATTAGCTGAAAGGAGATCTCACAGACCCTTCGGATACGTATCTTTAGCGCTTGGGTGGTATCGACCATGGTTTGCCGAGACTTGACAGCAGGTGAAAAAGTATTGAAACTGACTGACCAGTCAGTCATGTAATAACCATGAAGATAAACGAATTATTTTTTTAAAATCAATATGTTACTAATTACGCGTTGCGGTAAATTACAGATAATGGAGAGTAAAATGGGTATCGTCACCTTCCTTCACCAGGGCAGACGTTTCTTAACAGCACTGGCTGCATTATTATTGGTGCCGTTTTCCAGTGCTCAGGCTGATGACCTCGCAGAGATTTTTGAGCTGGCCGCGAATAATGATCCTGAGATCCGTCAGGCACGTGCCAACTACAATGCCTCCCATACCAGGATTGCCCAGGGGCGCTCCTTCTTACTCCCTAGAGTAACGGTAAACGGCACCACCTCGCGTGATACAGCCGGCCCTGCAGAAGCTACTCCCTTTGGTGCAGCTCACAGTTTCCAGAACGGATTCAATACCAAGGGCTATAACCTGAATATCAACCAGGCCCTGCTGAACTTTGAAGCCTGGTATGCATTTCAGTCTGCAAAGCATGTGGACCAACAGGCCGCCGCCAACCTCGCACAATCAGAGCAGCAGCTCATACTGAAAGTCGCGACAGCCTATTTCAATGTTCTCAGGTCACAGGACAACCTCGCGTCGTTTCGTGCTGAGGAAGACGCAGCCGAGCAGGTTCTAGAGCAAACCCGGGAGCGTTTTGAAGTTGGCCTCATTCCTATCACAGATGTTTACGACAGCCAGGCCAACTACGATCTGGCCAGGGTTAACCGCCTGGTCGAGGAAAACAACTTAAACCAGGCTTTCGAGGCGCTTGAGGCCATCACTGGACGTCCACACAATATGCTGGAATCACTCAACAGTGAATTTCCGATTGAATCGCCCGCGCCTGCTTCTATAGACGAGTGGGTGAGCCTCGCCATGGGCAACAACCTGGCAATCAAGTCCGCAGAACATGATTACGAATCCAAAAAGGATGATGCGCGCTCAGCCCGGGCAAGAATGTTTCCAACAATCGAAATTACAGCCGGGTACGGCTGGAACCAGTCAGCCAATCCTTTCAGCTTCTTCCCTGCAATTGCCTCAGAAAGAACCAACATTGCGCTGAATTTTTCCTATCCCCTGTTTGCAGGTGGCCTGAACAGTGCACAGAAACGCCAGGCCTATTACACCCGCGATGCCAGCGAGGAAGCCCTGCTGAAAACGCAGCGTGACAGCACCCAGGCTACACGTAACAACTTCCGTAGCGTGGAGACTGACGTGCTGGCTGTGCAGGCAAGAGCCCAGGCGATTATTTCCGCAGAGAGTGCACTTGAGGCAACCGAGGTTGGCGCCGAGGTGGGAACACGTAACGTGGTGGATGTTGTGTTGGCCCAGCGCACTCTTTTTCAGGCCCGCCGTGATCATGCCAATGCCAGGTATAACTACGTAATCAATACCCTGAACCTGAAACAGTCAGCCGGCATTCTCAATCCACAGGATGTCATCGATCTGAATAACTGGCTGCAATAAGTCGCTCAGGTTGAAGAAAGAATACTGAGAATCAACTCGGTATTTCTGTCAGTGGCGCCCTGGTTGCCTTGAACAGCTTGGACAGAAGCCTGGCCCATGGCCAGGCGTTTTTCACTGTCTGCCAACAGCCCGGTGACCTCTATAGCCAACTCCTGGCTACTGTTCACCACTTTCATTGCTCCCACTTCCAAAAGCGTTTCACTGACTGCCTTAAAATTATAAAGTGACGGCCCGGTGATCACCGGCAAGCCCAATGCAGCAGGTTCGATAATATTCTGACAACCGGTATTCACAAGCGAGCCCCCGACAAATACCAGGTCGCCTAGCCCAAGGTAGTAATGCATTTCCCCCATGGAATCGCCCAGCAGGACCTGATTATCGCCTATGGCCATACCACTACTTTTTTTAACATGACTCAGGCCATGATTTTCAATCATTGCCGTGACTTCCCTGAACCTTTCGGGATGGCGCGGTACAAGAACAAGAAGAAGCCGCGGCTCTGATTCAAGAGCTTGCTTGTAAGCACTCAGGAGATGTTCTTCTTCATCATCACCATCAATCTTCCGCGTGCTTGCCGCAACTAGTACCGGCCTGCCATCCAGGTTTTCTTTATCTTCCCGTGCTGCATTGACCTGTTGAACATTAATCGCCATATCAAATTTTAGACTACCGCTGATACTGATGATCTCGGGAGGACATCCCAGTGCCTGCAGCCGGTTGCTGTCTTCCTCAGACTGGGCACTGACAAAATTCAGATTCTTCATCATGCCGTCTGCCAGGCGTGAAATTTTTTTGTAGTTAAGAAGTGATTTCTCAGAAAGCCTTGCATTGGCCAGCATCAATCCAATCCCTTTCCTTCGGCATTGATGCAGCAGGTTAGGCCATAACTCAGTCTCCATGATCACCAGCGCCCTGGGGCGAAAGTGTTCAAGAAAGCGGCCGATGGCCCCCGGATAATCATAGGGGAGATAAACATGGTTAACCTCATCGCCAAGCAGCTCAGTAACCCGTGCAGAACCTGTTGGCGTTGATGTGGTAACCAGGATATTCAGACCAGGCTGCTCAACCAGCAAACGTCTGATCAGGGGGATAGCTGCATGCACCTCTCCCACGGAGACGGCATGAAAGACCAGCTGAGTTGGCTCCGTTTTAATGGACCCGTGAAAAGCAAACCGCTCTGACCAACGCTGCAGGTAGGCAGGCGAACGCAGGGATCGCCAGAGTAATCGCAGCAATAGCAGCGGTGTGGAAAGGTAGAGCAGACAGGAATAGAGAAAACGGTTCACTGGCAATTCACTTCATGCGTTAAGAGCAAGACTCTTGATTATGTCCCTACCCCCTGGCCTATAGCCCAGGCTGAGACTGTAAATTTCCCGTTTATCCTGCATTCTGTTTATACTGTCACGCTTTTCTGAAACGTACAAATTTCCTTATGCAAGAAGCCCTTAAACTAGATGCGCTGATTATTGGCGGCGGTGTTGCCGGGCTCTGGCTCCTTAATCGTTTGCGGAATGAGGGTTACCAGGCTTTACTCCTCGAACAGGAGGCATTAGGTACAGGTCAAAGCATTGCCAGCCAGGGCATGATACATGGCGGCATCAAGTACGCATTGGGGGGAAAGCTCACCGGGGCCAGCAAGGCAATCGCGGACATGCCGGCACACTGGCAGCAATGCCTTGAAGGTAAAGGCGATGTCGACCTGCAGGGCTGCCAGCTTTTATCAGACAGTTATTACATGTGGCCGCGAAGCAGTTTACGCTCGCGTCTTAATGCGTTTCTCGGCAGCAAGGCACTTGAAGCCAAAGTCGACTCTGTAGAAAAAAGTGACTACCCGGATTTTTTTGCAAACAATATTCCCGGTCCCCTTTACCGCCTGAGAGATATCGTTCTTGATGTTCCCTCACTACTGGAGACCCTTTACAAAAATCACGAAGGACATATTTTCCGCATTGACTGGCAGCATGCGGCACTGGAGAAAAACCCGGACGGCAGTATTAGCTGCTTAAATCTGGCCGGCAAAAGAGACATTCAAGCAAGCAAGTACATTTTTTGCTGCGGTGCTGGCGCAGAATCAATTATTAGCGGAAAGGAATTTAACTTCACGGCAATGCAGCGCCGACCTTTGCAGATGGTAATGGTGCGACACGACATCACGGCTCCGGTTTATGTCCATTGTGTTTCAGATAAGTTAACCATGACTCCGGAAGTAACGATCACTACCCATCGCAACGGTGCCGGTCAGCCAGTATGGTACCTAGGCGGTGAAATTGCAGAACAGGGTGTTCAGCAATCACCAGGGCAACTGATTGATGCCGCCAGGACAAAATTGCAGGAAATTTTTCCTTGGTGCGATTTTTCCGGTGCAGAATGGGCAACACTGCCGGTGGATCGTGCAGAACTGCGGCAGGAGGATGGCTCAAGACCTGATGATCCCGGCATTTCTGCAAGGCATAATATTCTGATGTGCTGGCCAACCAAGCTAACCCTAGCGCCCAATCTAGCCAACACCGTCCTGGATATCTTGCAGGCAGAGGAGTTGAGGCCAACAGAGCCAATTATGCAGGTAGATTTCCTGGACAAGCCCGTTATAGCAAGTACGCCCTGGGAAAATCTTTAGCCATGGCTTTTCTGCGCACACTCGGCAATACAGGACTGGAAGTTTCAGCACTGGGGCTAGGCACTGTAAAACTTGGACGTGACCAGTCAGTTAAATATCCCTCCGCTTTCACTATCCCTGGCGATCATGAAGTTAAGAGCCTGCTTTCACAGGCCAGGGATTACGGTATTAATTTCATTGATACTGCGCCTGCCTATGGCCGCAGCGAGGATCGTCTTGGTCAGCTGTTGGAAAATCGCCAGGAATGGGTGATTGCAACCAAGTGCGGTGAAGAATTTGAAAACGGTGTGTCGCGGTTTGACTTCAGCGGCAAGCATACACGCATGAGCATAGAGCGCAGTTTAAGCCGGCTTGGTACTGACTATCTGGATATTGTCCTCATCCACTCAGACGGCAATGATGCCGCCATACTGAATGATAGTGATTGTGTTGAAACGCTCAGAGCCTGCCAGGCAGAAGGAAAAATTCGTGCTATCGGGATGTCGACCAAAACAACGACCGGCGGTATCAAGGCGGCGTCGATCATGGACGTGGTAATGATTACCTACAACCTTAAGAAGCAAGACCAGGAGGTGCTCGACTTTGCTGTAAAGCACGGCAAGGGGGTATTGGTGAAAAAAGGATTAATGAGCGGTCATGCAGGTTCAGTAGAGGAAAGCATGAAGCAGCTGTTTGCAAGACCCGGCATTGATTCTGTCATCGTTGGGACTATCAACCCGGATCACCTGGCCGAGAATTCTCGGCTCGCGAAGACTTATACCTGTTAAACTCTATCAGGTATTATCTCCCTGAATTTTTTCTACGATTGCCGAGGTAGAGCAGTTGTCCAGGAAGGACAATACCTTCACCTCCCCACCGTTGGCCTGCACTATCTCAGACCCTACGACTTCATCTATAGCATAATCACCGCCCTTGATCAGCACGTCAGGCTTTATAGCCTCGAGTAGTGCTTCCGGCGTGTCTTCTGCAAATGAAACAACCCAGTCTACAGACTCGAGCCCGGACAGCACTGCCATTCTTCTTTCCACGGGATTGATGGGCCTGCCCTCACCTTTCAGGCGCCTGACAGAATCATCATCATTAATTGCCACGATAAGTCGGTCACCCTGCTCTCTTGCCTCGCTCAGATAACCCACATGCCCTGCATGAATAATGTCAAAACAGCCATTGGTGAAAACAATTTTCTCACCGTGTGCACGGGCATCCGCCACTGACAGGAGCAACTGCTCCGGCATCATCACACCACGATCAGAACCACTGTCACGCTGCACTTCGCGCCGCAGTTCGGGTCCGCTCACGGCAACCGTACCCACCCGGCTTACGGCGAGACCTGCTGCAATATTGGAAAGCGCAACGGCTTCCGGTAAAGCCAGGCCGGCAGCAAGCGAGGCACCTAATGCTGAAATAACAGTATCTCCAGCCCCGGTGACATCAAAAACATCACGGGTCCTGGCCGGAATATGCAGTTCAGGTTCATCCAACCGTATCAGGCTCATGCCATGTTCACCGCGGGTAATCAGCAGGGCTTCCAGTTCAAGCTCCCTTAGCAGCTCACTGCCTTTTTCCACCAGGATTTCTTCTGTCGGACAGGGGCCTGCAACGAGTTCAAATTCGGCAATGTTGGGGGTCAACAGTGTCGCACCCCGGTAGCGGGAAAAGTCATTGCCTTTAGGATCAACGAGCACTTTTACCCCGGCATTCCTGGCCTGGTTTATCAACTCCTCGACCCGGGTTAATGCCCCCTTGGCGTAATCGGAAAGTACCAGCACGTCAGTTTCTTCGAGAAGGCAGGATACCCTGGCGTTAAGTGCGTTAGCATGCTGCTCCTCGAAAGTCTGCTCGAAATCCAGCCGAATCAGCTGTTGGTGCCTGCTGACAACGCGTAGTTTTGTAATGGTGGGTTTGTTAGCGGCTTTCTCAAAATCACAAAGCACACCAGCGGCGTTCAACTTGGTTTCGAGTTCAACGCCGGCCTCATCCCGGCCAACAAGGCCCACCAGTGTAGCAGCAGCACCAAGGGCGGCAACATTAAGGGCAACGTTGGCTGCGCCACCAGGACTGTCCTCGGCTGACTGGACATTAACCACCGGGACCGGTGCCTCCGGTGAGATGCGTAATGTTTCGCCATGCCAGTAACGGTCAAGCATCACATCGCCCACCACCAGCAGGCGCGCAGAATCAAACTTTGGAAACTCGAGTTGCATCAGAAAATTAATCGCCGGATTTAAAAAATGGTGCAATCATAACATAGCCATAACTTGACACGGGCATCGTCATGATGCTGACCTGATTCTGATACAATGCCGCTGAAAATATGCAGACGCCTCCGCCTTTCAGCTCCTTCACCCACATTAAGTACTGGCCGACCTGGATCAGTATCAGCCTGTTTTTCATTCTGGCCTGGATGCCCTTTGGCGTCCGCTTAAAGGTAGGTGAAATTTTGGGCATGCTTACCTACTGGCTGGCCAGGGAGCGACGCTATATCACACGGATTAATATCCGCATGTGTTTTCCAGAACTTGATGAAACGCAGCAAGACCAATTGGTCAAAAAAAGCTTCCAGGAAAACGGCATCGGCCTTGTTGAGACCACGACAGGTTGGGTAAGAAAACCCGGCACATTCAGGGACCAGACCACCCTGATAGGGCTGGATAAACTTGAAGAGGCACAGGCCCTGGGCAGAGGCATCCTACTTATAGGCGCTCACTACTCCACTCTCGACTTCGGCGCCAATTTACTCTCCCTATTCCATCCCTTTGCGGTGACATACCGACCGCATCGAAATGCTCTCTTCGATGCCTTCATGCTGCGTGGCAGGCTGTCCAACTGCAATGGCGTTTTTGACCGCAATGATATTCGCGGCACTTTTAGGCATCTGAAAGAAGGGAAAACAGTCTGGTACGCACCTGACCAGGACTATGGTCCGGGCCATGCTGTATACGTACCGTTTTTTGGCAACAACGCCGCCACCATTACAGCGTCAAGTCGTTTTGCTAGCTTTAACAGTTCGCCTGCCTTTCTCATACGCCAGCACAGAGTTAACCGAACTCAGAAGTATGAAACAGAGTTTATTCCCTTGCCTGCCTCTTTCCCCAGCGACGATGCCAACGCGGATGCCGCGCTGATCAACTCGTATATTGAAAATGCGATCCGTAAATATCCAGAGCAATACCTGTGGATGCACAAGCGTTTTAAAACCCAGCCCGGCGGGAAACCAGAAAGTCCCTATATCGATATCAGCACCCCTAACCACCGACTCTCTGAAAAGCAGTACAAGCAGGTCATGGACCAGGCCAGTCAGGTGTCAGAAGTTAACCACGTCTGTGATTTTAAATTGCAAAATGGAATGTGGCTCAGACAATATCCTGGCATGATCAGCAAACTCCCTTTTATTGGCCATGAAGCCATAAAGTTCGACCGCAAGTCTAAAAAGCTTCGCATTCATGGAATCAACTGTATAACGGTAGATAATTTTTTCCGTGTGCCTTCAGAAGAGGTGTCGGCTGTCACCTATTTCGTACCAGCAGGAGAATTACTAGGCTCACTTTCTGAAGCCAGTCTGCCGCTAGCTAAACTAGCCCGGTTCATGGTCCGCCTTCACGACCTGGGAATAGATTGCCCAAAACCCACACCTGATCTGTTTATCAGTACTGAAACCGATATCGCGGTTATGGATCCCACTGACTTTGAATTTAGGAACAGTCCGCTTGGTCTGAAAGAAAGACGACAAACCATAATTAGCCTCACCAAGAATTTTCATTTGTCAGGCGCAAACAGCGATCTTGTTTTTGCAAATTATGCCAATGCCGCGGGCTTGAACCTTACAGGAAGCACACATGCCTGAACAGGTCGCACTTTCTAAGAGACTGAGATCGGCTGACCCCCGGGCGGTCGCAGTATGCGTAAGCATCATATTTTCCTGGCTGGTAACTTCCAGCCAGGTAGTGCTCAATGATGACGCTTACAGCTATCTGAAAGCCGCCGAAACCTTTTCTGACCAAGGACTTAAATCAACTCTGGGGCTTTATGGCTGGTACAGCTACTCCGTTGTCATCGCCCTGGCTGACAGTATTCTTCCAACTACGCTTATCAATAGCGCACACCTATTTAATGCCTTTTGTTTTGCCTTGCTGACGTGGTTTTTTATCACGCTGGTGAATGAATTCAGCCGCACTAGGAAAGCGGCAATTTTTGCTGCAATAGTGATTCTCTGCTATCCCACTATAAATGAAATGCGCTTTGCGCTGGTACGTGATTTTGGCTACTGGGCCAGCTGTTTGGCAGGACTGATCCAGCTGATCAGATACAGCCGCCACGGCAAAATAGAGAATGCTATAGGCTGGGTCATATCTATTGGAATCGCTGTCTTTTTCCGCCTGGAAGGATTACTGCTAGTCATGATTACGCCTTTTGCCCTTTTTGTCGCAGGCCATGACAGGGCCGTTTCAATAGGCCGGTTTTACAAACTAGTCTCTCTGCTGATAGGCGCCGCCATCCTGGTACTGGCGATCTTTATCTTTTTCGGTATCAACCTAGTGGATATTTTTCGTTTTGCCTATCGCTGGTACCTGCCTCTTATCGCCGATTACCCAGGCACAATTGCTGGTGCCGCCGAGAACACGTCACTGTCATTTCATATCTCCGAGCAGATACGGCCTTTTACAGGTAAAGGCGTCATTATTCTTTTTCTTGGCTACTTCTATACGGTAGTACTCAACATAGTCACGGCGATTGGGCCGGCATTCAGCCTTTTCATTCTCTATGGGCTGCTCACAAGCTGGCGGACCTGCAACAAAGTATTAAAAAGCGCACTGGGTTTTTACCTGGCGTCCTCAGTAGTAGCACTGATTATTTTTGTTTCTATCATGCAGTTCCTAACAACGCGATACGCTGTCATGACGAGCCTTCTCTTGCTGGTGCTAATGCCGCTAATACTTGAGGTGCTTCATTCTTCTGCAATGAAGAGCGGTAACCAGAAACGCTTTCATAGCATTTTTGCCGTGCTCATCATGTATTTCTTCGTGGACAGCCTCTTCAGCTTTGGATATTCCAAGAATTACCTGGACGAAGCCATAAGCTGGGCCCGGGATATCCCCGAAGTCAATGAACAAATTCTTACCAACAATGCGGCCATCGCCTATCACAGCGGAAGAGTAGCCAATTATGATGATGTCGAAACAGACATAGGCACTATTCTGACAGCCACGCCATCTTTCGAGTACCTGGTAGTTGAGGTGGCGCATGACGATGAAGAGGCACAAGAACTTTTGGATGCAAGCAGCGGAATAGAGGAAAGCTTACGGTTCAGTAATTCACGTAATGATGCCGTCATTGTTTACCGCATCCTGCAGTAAATCTTTATACGGCAAGGATTGCTAGCTGGAACTGTGGCGCGCCTTCATTCTGAGCGCTCGGTCAGAAACCTTGCCCCAGAAGCCGGCAGCATCCTCTCTCACAACCTGTCTCAGGTTTTTACCCGAGTATGCCAGCACAAAGCGTATAAGGTCATTTCTGGTGAGGCCGATATCCATTGCAGAAAAATACAGGCCGGCCAGGTCCTTGATAATCCAGCGCTGACTGAGCCGTGATTTGCACAAAGCCCGGTGAAGATCCATTAGTGTCAGTGATACCTCTCCTGTAGAGGAATCCTTTGGGCTGATCATGAAATGGCAGAGATAGAAATCACGGTGGCAAATACCATTGCCGTGCATAACCCTGGCAATATCGGCAACCGCTTGGATCTGTTGCCACCTGGTCCGAAAAGGCGGCGGATTATCTGGCCAGCCCCTGGTTAGATCTTCCAGATTTTCCTGCGAACCTATGTCGTCCGTGACAATAAAGGACTCTCTTTGCAGGGGTGAACTGCCGCGAACACCGTAGGCTGCGACGCTGGGAACAGGGACACCCAATTCAGCCAGGCGGGATATAGCCTGCATTTCATTCTTTGCACTGATCACTGGCAGTCTTAACTGCAGCAGATTCTTCAATATCTCGCCTGCACTGCTACCCTTGTGATACTTGACGAAATATTTTTTTTCTCCCAGCACGATTGCATAGGTACGACGGAATTCAAGTGCCCTAAATACCTCTCCATCCTGCAAGGAAAAGTAGGTAAAAGGATCTTCTCCGCGGAGATATTGCTGCAGTTCGTTCCTGATGTAGAGAGGCTCAGCCGGCATGAGACGAGTCCCTATGCATCAGCAACATATCCGCAACCTGCACGGGCATGTCATAAAAGTCGCCTTGTTCACCGTAGGCAATCCCATTGGTTTTCCAGCGCCTTCCCCCGTCAGCGCCGATCTGGTCAAGCATACCGATAAGACAGCTGTTCATGGCCTGCTGTGTATAGGGTTCCTTCACCACTTCCCCCGCCTGGGACGCGTCGACATGAAAGGCATAGCCACAGGTTTCAGTTGTCAGTACCGGAAGTCCGGCAACGATAGACTCCAGAATAACCATGCCGGCACTTTCCTTGCGGGAAGGCTGCAGCATGATGTCTGCGCCCTGCAGAAACCTGGGCATATCACTCCTGCCCCCGATAATATTGATTCGATGACTAATGCTCATTTTAGCGGCCATGGCGGTATACTGGCCTTTACGATCCTCACCTAGCAAGAGGTAGTGGACCCTCTTCCTGAGGCTGTCTGGCAGGGCAGCTATGGCCTTGAGACTTCTATCAACTCCCTTGATCGGATATCCCGTTCCTATTTGCAGCAGTAACAGGTCATCTTCGCCAATTCCAAACTCGCTGCGCAGGCTTTCCCTCAGCTCTGCGGCATCATCACCGGCCATACGGTCACGGGCAATGCCGGGAGCAATATCATGAATACGATTTTTAGCGTGTGGATAGCAAGCAAGGTATTCCTTCCTCTGCATTGGCGACAGCATAAGTACTTGCGTTTTGCTGCCCTGGCCAAAGACTTCTTTCTCAAACGCCAGGTACTGCCGGCTTCTCGACGAAAAACGGTAGAACCAGTTTCTTTCCTGGTAGGCTTTCCAGGCAAAACAGGTATCTGCAGCAAAGTAATAATCGAGCCCCGGCACACGGTTAAATCCGCACACCACATCGTAGTCAACATCTTTGATGTGCTGAGCCAGGAACGCGGCAAAAGCCTTACGCCTGGCCACCTTGCTGCCTGCGGGTAAGGCCGGAGAGATTCTGCTGAAACCAGCAGGAATGTCGCCATCAAAATGCATACAAATTATCGAGACGTCTGCCCCCTTCTTAACAAGGGACTCACCTATCCGACGACAATCGCGCTGGAGTCCGCCATGGTCAAACCAGTCGAATAGCACCAGTGCTGCTTTCATTTTCAGGCGAGCTCCTGCAACGCCTGGTCCACCATGCTGGGGGGGAGCTGTCTGAGGCAATTGGTATGACCGAGGGGACATATGCGCTTGAAACATGGACTGCATTCCAACTGCAAATTAACAGTGGCCACGTTTTCAGCCAGGGGGGGTGTAAATCCGGGAGAGGTTGAGCCATAGACAACAACGAGGGGCCTTTCGAGTGCAGCTGCAATATGCATGAGCCCGGAATCATTGGAAATAACTTTATCCGCACAGGCCATCAGGGCGATGGCTTCTCCCAGCGACGTTTTCCCTGTCACGTCGGCACATCGCGCCTTTTCTTCATTGCCAAGCGTGCTGATTATTTTTTCCGCATCAGGACAATCACTGGCAGAACCGAGTATCCAGACTTGCCCATTTTTCGATAGCCATTTTCTAGCTACTTCACCATAGGATTGTGCAGGCCACTTTTTTGCTTCACCAAATTCTGCACCAGGACATAACACCAGAGTAGGCAGCCCCGTTTCCAGGCCAAGCTTTTCAAGCGCCAGGTTTTTTTCCTGCTCGCTGACATTAATTTTTGGCCAGGGAGGCGAATCGGTTAAGACAGCATCCCTAGCATAAGCCAGTGCAACGAAACGCTCAATCATCAGCGGATACTGCGACTTATCCAGTACACGGCAGTCATTGAGAATCCATGACCTGGCTTCACCACGCCATCCTGTTCGCTGAGGAATGCCTGCAAACCATGGGACCAGGGCAGACTTGAAAGAGTTAGGAAGAACGATAGCCTGGTCATAGTTTTCTGCTTTTAACGCTTTGGCAAGCATTCGCCGCTTACCCAGGCCCAGCTCACCATGTCCAACCGGCATGGCAATGGCCTTGCTCACCTGCGGCATGTAAGCGAGGAGCGCTTCACACCAGGCCGGCGCCAGCACATGAATATCAACTGGGGAGTTTTTTGTCTGTAGGGCAATGAACAGACTCTGGGCCATCACCATATCCCCTACCCAAGAGGGACCAACGACTAGGATCTTCATGACAATGCAGCCAAACTAAATGATACCTCCAGCCACTTTCAGATCGCGCGGGAAAGGGCCCAGTTCCAGGGGATGTTTGGCTTTTTTTGTTTCTTTATCAGCGCTCATGGGTATAGCAACAACACGGGCATCAGGTACTTTATTCTTTTGTTATGGAAGAGTGTAAAGCCCGTAAAAGTAAAAACAAGCGCTAAATATAGGCGGGGTTCAAGCTGCCAGTCGGGCTCGCAGTCTTTTTATTATTCCTTGTCTTCGCGGGTTTTTGGCGAATTCATTTTTTAATTTACCGATGGTTTAGACAGTGCCAAAGTGCTTTGCAATTTCCTGCAAAGTGGCTCCGGTCAGGGCTTTTCAGCGGTAAAAATAGCCCGCATGGGGGCCGGGTAGCCTTCTATAGTGGTGGAGGGATCGTTCTTATCCAGGGCCTCCGGTAGAGACTCAAATGTCATCCATTCCGTGGTTCTCTGCTCCTCGACAGTAGTGGTCGAAACATTTAACAGCCTTATATTTTTAAAACCGGCTTTCTGTAGCCACTCAATCATGGAGTCACATGATGGCAGGAACCAGACATTGGGCATTCTGGCGTAGCGGCCCTGCGGAACGAGGGTCATGCCAACTGGCCCCTCTATAACAAGCGTTTCAAGCACCATCTGCCCACCACGACGTAGGCTGCTCCTGATGCCCTGAAGGTGCTCGAAGGGTGACCTGCTATGATAAAGCACTCCCATTGAAAAAACGGTATCAAAAGCATTGAGGTCGCCTGGAAGATCTTCAAGTGCCAGCGGGACGACAAAGACAGGCGGGACCCTGAGAAAATGCCGAATGGCCCAGTACTGCATTGAAAACAATAAGTGGGAGTCGATCCCCAGGACAAAACGCGCACCCTCACCTGCCATTCGCCAGCAGTGGTAGCCATTACCGCAACCAATGTCTAACACGTTCCGATTTTCCAGGGGTTCAATCTGATCCTTAAGACGGTCCCACTTCCAGTCCGAGCGCCATTCGGTATCCATGTCCAGGCCGAATAGCTGAAACGGTCCTTTTCGCCACGGCTGCAAGGCCAGCAGAGATTCTTTTAACCTGGCCCGCTGATCCTCACTGCATAGTCCTGCTTCCCCGATTCGAACCCGATCTTTCAATTCCCAGGAATCGGTTGATATGGCAGGCAGCGACTGGAGTGCTTTTACCCAGCTGTCAAAGTCACCGTGATTGAAAGCATTGAGAAAATCTTTTGGCAGTTTTTCTATTAGCGGAGAGAATTCTTTATTATCAAGGAAACCGACAAGTTCACTGTAGTCAATAGTGAAATTAGAATGAGACATTGGCTCAACTTTCCTTCACGGCGACCATGGATGCAAAATTAAAACATTGGAACCAAATATCATAAGCACTGAAACCTGCGCCCAGAATTCTTTCCCTATGCTGTGAAAGTGTTTCAGGCACGAGGACATTTTCTAGCGCAGAGCGCTTGCGGCTTATTTCGAGCTTCGAATAACCCTGAGCTTCCTTGAAGCGGTGATGCATTCCGATAAATAACTCGTTAAGGGCAGAATCCTCGAAACGAATTTTTTCAGAGAGTATCAGCATGCCCCCGGGCACGAGCCCCTCGTAAATCTTGCTGATCAGTGCATCCCTTTTTTGGGGCTGCACAAACTGCAGCGTAAAGTTCATGACTACCATGGAAGCATTGGTCACATGCGATTCAAGAATATTCTCGCACCGCACTTCCATCGGAATATCCGCGCTGTCTTTTGCCACCGCTTCACGGCACCCCTGCACCATGGCTTCAGAATTATCCAAGGCAATAATGGAGCAGTTTTCTGCCTTGATCTGGTGACGCATGGAAAGGCTTGCAGCGCCAAGAGAGCAGCCCAGATCATAACAAAACGTGTTCGGCAGAGCGTATTCAGCTGAAAGTGAGCCAATCATTGCGATGATGGTGCTGTAGCCCGGGACAGATCTTGAAATCATGTCCGGAAAAACGGCCACTACCTGATCATCAAAAACAAAATCGGCGTGGGGCAGTCCTTCAAGGTAAAGTGTGTCTTTCTCTGACAAGAAACCTATTCCCGTTCTGTGCCGGCTTCTGCATATCCTCTGGAGACAAGCGCCTCTCTTATCGCCCTGGCCGTTTCGGCTAGTAGTTTATGGGACATCTCACTAGCATTATTGAAATCCATATCGGCTGTGGTATCCATGGGCATGAGGTGAATATGCGTATGGGGGACTTCAATTCCAACTATAGACACGCCTATTCTTTTGCACGGTATGATCGACTTTATGGCTTTTGCAATCTTCTGGCTTACATTCATCATGTGCGCTGCAGTGGCTTCAGGAACATCATCCCAGTGATCTACCTCTTCCCTGGGAATGACCATGGCATGCCCCTGCCTGATTGGTTGAATGGTAAGGATTGAAAAGCAGAGATCGTCTTCCCAGATGAAATGCCCTGGAATCTGTCTATCTATTATCTGTGTGAATATACTTACCACGATATATTTCCTGTTGCTGGGCTGCCAAAACAGGTGGAAAAGTGTACAGCAAACCCCTGGACGGTTCATTCCTATGTTATCTGATCGCGCCCAGTTATCAGTGCTGGCCTATAGTTCCTCACCTAAAGCAAGTTAACACCTTTAAGGACGGATTGTAGTCCTGTTAACACCTTCATCATCCTGAACAACAAAAACTGTCCAATCACATCCCCATGCTCGCCCATCTCAGCATGCAGGTGCTACTCGTCAATAGGAAGTGCCGTCTTGTAAATCACCTGCCTTAAAATAAAGCTTGAATGAACATCAGACACTCCTGGCAATGGCGTGATTTTATTCAGCAAAAAATCCTGGTACTCCTCCATATCCTCGACAATTACCTTGACCTGGTAATCAGCTGATTGACCTGTTATCAGGATGCACTCGAGTACCTGGGGGTAGCCCATCAGGGTTTTCTCAAATTCATCAAAACGTTCAGGCGTATGCCTGTCCATGCGAATCTGGATAAGCGCCATCATTTTCAAACCAAGTTTGGAGGCACTGACCAGGCCTACATATCCCTCTATGATGCCTTCCTCCTCGAGTTGCTTGACCCGGCGTAAACAGGGAGAAGGAGACAGGCCAACCTTTTCAGCCAGTTCCTGATTACTGATTCGGCCATTAACCTGCAAGGCCTGGAGGATACGTTTGTCTGTTCGATCTAATTCCATAAAGCTTGGTGGTTGTAGTGTAAAAGTAGAATAAATTGGCATTTTATGCTTATTTTTTCTATTTATATATATTTATATGCCAATTTATAAAAATATTAAGCGATATTCGCAATTACCTGCTCATTAGATTCCTGTACACTACGCGCTCATTACGGTGGCAAGAGTTTCCAGTCAATTGCAGTAAACGAGAGACGAGATGAAAAAATTCAATTCCAGCAAGTACCAGGCATTTACTCCCGTTGCCTTACCTGACCGCACCTGGCCAGACAAGGTAATCACCGAAGCCCCTACCTGGTGTAGCGTTGATCTGCGGGACGGTAACCAGGCTCTGATCGAGCCGATGTCTGTCGCACAGAAACGGAAAATGTGGGACTTGCTGGTTGATATTGGCCTCAAGGAAATTGAAATTGGTTTTCCGGCTGCCTCTCAGCCGGATTACGACTTCGTTCGCTGGCTGATCGAAGAAAATAAAATTCCGGAGGATGTATCAGTGCAGGTTCTGACCCAGGCCAGGGCACCACTGATTGAAAAAACCTTTGAAGCCTTAAAAGGAGTCAAGCGCGCCATCGTGCACATGTATAACTCGACTTCAACGATTCAGCGAGAACATGTGTTCAAGATGGACAAGGGAGGGATCATCGAGATTGCCGTCAATGGCGCTAAAGTTGTCAAAGCCTGTGCCGAGAATACCCCGGAGACAGAGTGGCAGTTCCAGTACTCACCGGAAAGCTTTACCGGCACGGAACTGAAGTTTGCCGTCGAGGTTTGTGACGCCGTCAACGAGGTATGGCAACCCACACCTGAGAACAAGGTCATCATCAACCTGCCCTCCACCGTGGAAATGGCGACTCCAAATATCTATGCCGACCAAATCGAGTGGTTCAGCCGCCATGTCAAAAATCGCGACGGCATCATTCTTAGCCTGCATACCCATAACGACCGCGGCTGCGGTGTTGCCGCCTCAGAGTTAGCGCTCATGGCTGGCGCCGACAGAGTTGAGGGCACCCTCATGGGCAATGGTGAGCGTACCGGCAACCTGGACATCATGGTCATGGGCATGAACATGTACAGCCAGGGCATTGATCCAATGCTCGACTTCAGTGATATGGATCGTATCTGTTCTGTAGTCAAGGAATGCACACAAATTGAAGTGCATCCCCGGCACCCCTATGCCGGAAGCCTTGTATTTACAGCATTTTCTGGTAGCCACCAGGATGCCATCAAGAAATGCCTGGATACCTACAGTGAAGGGGATACCTGGGATATCGCGTACCTGCCCATCGATCCGCGGGACGTAGGACGCACCTACGAGGACGTAGTCCGAGTCAACAGCCAGTCCGGTAAAGGCGGCGTTGCCTATGTCATGGATTCTCGCTACGGGTTCCAACTGCCCCGCTGGCTGCAGATAGAATTCAGCCGCATAGTTCAGAAGGCAGCCGAGGAAAGCGGTCAGGAAATTTCACCGGAGCAAATCTGGAAATTATTCCAACAGCAGTACTTGAACATTGCCTCACCGCTGACACTAAAAAGTTTCTCAATTGAAAAGGCAGAACATGAAAGCATAAAGGGCGTGATAGAACTAGACGGCCAGGAATTTGAAATCCAGGGTGAAGGAGCCGGCATGCTTGAAGCATTCGTGGACGGCCTTGAACATACGTTTGGCATGGAATTGCAAATCCAGGAATATGGTGAACATGCCCTGAGCCAAAGCTCCAGTGCAGATGCCGTGACCTATTTGCAACTCAAATATGAAAATGAGCGCTTTACCGGTATTGCCATTGATGAGGATATCGTCACCTCATCAGTAAACGCGTTACTGAATGCAGTCAGCCAGGTGCTCCATACCCAGCGTAAGGAAGCCGCCTAGTTTTTCATAATTGCCCGGGGCCATCCCGGGCAAATTTCTCTTAGCCTTCTCTCTATTATTAAATTTTCAAGAATTTTCTATTTCAATGTCAGCGGATATTGAGCAGCAAAAAACTTTCGACTAAGATTCGCTGCTAGAAAATTTCATTGTAAATTTCTCAATCGCTCCTAAAACCAAACGTCCATGTTTGAGTTTGCGACGTAAGTTGTTCGAAGCAGTCGTGACGTTTTTAAAATTTAAACAGAATGATTTTGAGAACCAAAGGATCAGAAAATTTTTACAGATCACATTCGTGACTGATTTCATGGATGAGTTGAAGCCTGACAAAACACTCTTGCTCAAACTGCTTGATACCCCGATGCCTTTTGGCAAATACAAGGGGCGAATGCTGATTGACCTGCCTGAAGCTTATCTACTGTGGTTTCAGAAGCAAGGGTTCCCAAGAGGTGAAATTGGCAAATTATTACAACTAATGCTGGAAATAGAAGTCTCAGGAACGAAAAACCTGGTCAAATCGATCAAAAATGCCTGAAATTTGTAATTTATATCCCACTTTATCCTTTAATTTTGAGATTAACCGCTCAAAACGTAAATCTTTAGTAATTTATGTCAAAAGTGGGAAGGTTGAAGTAAGAGCACCCCGATATGCGTCTAGAAAATGGATACATGAATTCGTTTTCGAGCAGAAAAGCTGGATTATAAGCGAACTGGCACGTCAGAAACGCCAGCACAAGCAAAGACTGGTTATTGCCGATGGGCGTGAGGTTTCTTTTCTGGGCAAGCCCCGTACCATCGTTGTCCTGATCAGCCATCAGCAGCTAGTTACGGCGACCAGGGATTTCATTTTTATTTACACGCGAAAGAACACGCCTGAAAAGGTAGAAAAGTTATTCAACAACTGGCTTCGTGATATGGCCAGAGAATACATGACCGTTGAAACCATCAAGGTAGCCCGCCAGCTTGGTCTCGAACATAAACTCAAGGATGTAGTGTTCAGAAAAACCAAGTCCAAATGGGGACACTGCTGTTCAGACGGAACTATCCAGTACAATTGGCTGGCGATGATGGCGCCAAGGGAAGTGATCAACTACCTCATAGTGCATGAGTGCAGTCATCTCAAACATATGAACCACTCCAGGAGGTTCTGGCAGGTTGTTGAAAGAGCCTGTCCTAATTACCAAGAATTAAGACAGTGGTTAACTGAGCATGGACACCGATTCTGGAGTCGAGCCTGAGGGCGGATAAACTTAATCCACTTTTTCGAATACCAAATCCCACACACCGTGCCCTAGCCGACGCCCCCGTCGCTCAAACTTGGTTTCTGCTCTTTCATGTTCCCTGGCAAACTGCCCCTCGCCAGCCACATTCCTGAATTGGGATGATGCTGTCATTACTTCCATCATCTGCTCGGCATAATTTTCCCAGTCTGTTGCCAGGTGCAGTATGGCGCCTTGTCGCATTTTGCCAGCAAGGTCGGCAACGAAAGGCGGCTGAACCATACGCCGCTTGTGATGGCGTTTTTTATGCCAGGGATCGGGAAAGTAAATCTGAATGCGGTCCAGCTCATAGTCGACAAAGCATTTATCCAGCACGTCCATTGCATCGCCCTGCATGACCCGCAGGTTTTCTAGCCCTGTGGCGTGTATGTCCCGCAAAATGGTGCCAATGCCCGGGGGATGAACGTCAATACCGATGTAATCTCGTTCAGGGTGCTGCGCGGCCATCGCGACAAGCGAATCGCCCATACCAAAACCAATCTCAAACACCAACTCAGCCACGCGGCCAAACACTGCCTGCCTGTCAATCAGTCCCTGATCAGACTCGAGACCATACCGAGGCCAGAGCGTATCGATTGCCTCCTGCTGTGACGGCGTCAGCCTGCCACCGCGGACGACGAAACTGCGAATGGGTCGATGGCGTTCCTGTTCAGACATGACGCCGGATTGCCTCAAGAAATAACAGGAACCAGCCTGCCAGGAAAGCCAGCCCACCGATTGGGGTGATCATTCCCAGTGTAGATATCCCGGTGATCGCAAGCACGTAAAGGCTGCCCGAAAACAGAAAGGTCCCGGCCAGAAATAACCAGATGCAGTATTTTAGTTTCGCTGAATCATGAGTGGCTGAGAGCACAGCTACTGCGATAAAAGCGGCCACATGAAACATGTGGTACTGAACCCCGGTATCAAATACCGCAAGCATATCCTGGGACAGCCTTGCCTCGAGTCCGTGTGCAGCAAAAGCACCGAGAGCGACAGCGAGGAATCCATTGATTGCAGCAAGACTTAAGG
>RFVC01000291.1 GCA_009922595.1 Gammaproteobacteria bacterium
CGTACTTCAACAATACTTCCATTTGCTGGATTAGCAGGAAGTGTTAATGTAGTACCAACTACTGTATAATTGCTTGCTAACTGAGGTACACTGTCAACAAATACCTGAATGGCGGCTGCACTTCCTGGATCTTGACTTAGTGTAAAACTAGCAGTGTTTCCGTCTGCTGTAAACTCATCAACAAAAACAACACCAGTTTGTAATTTTGCTGGAGTAATTAACCCGTCTGGAATCTGATTGAGTGCCAAACTACCTGTTAAGTCCGTAAAGTCAGCGGCTGCATCACCTGGCACAAATTTGTTACCGGCGGCATTGTAAACTAATACCTGACTGTCAGTTGGTGCTGTTGTAGTTAAGTCAACATCCGTTAAACTGTCTAAACTTAAACTGATGCCGGTTGTTTCGCCGTATACTAATACGTTGATTTCATCGTTAAGTGCTGGTGGTGTAACAAAAGTTACTACACCATTGGCATAACTGTAGTCTGCAGGTGTCGTTACAAACACACCGTTAATATAAACTACAACTGTGCTGGTGCCTGTGCCATAAACATTAAATGCTGTTGTACTGCCGTCACCTAAAAATCCACGCTGATAAAATGCACTACCACCTGCGCCAGTAACACTAAGCCATTCAGTACCACTGTAAACATATAATTCACCAGTTGTGCCAGTGTCGAACCAAAGGTCACCTTCTTTTAAATTTGTTGTAGGTGCTGTTGCACTGTATGTAGCACCGCCACCACCCAATGCACCCCATTCAACGCCATCATAACCTTCAAATGCTACAAGGTCACTGTTAAAGCGGATCAGCCCATCAGCGGCTGTTGGACGCTGTGCAGTTGTGCCAACTGGTAAACCCAGGGCACCTGTACTATTGACAATTAAACCACCAACTGTTATACTATTTGTAGTTGTTGCACCATTTGTTGTAACTTCGTCAAGTGTGCTGGCAAGTCCAGTTAACTGGCTACCATCACCAATAAAGTTAGCGGCAGTAATATCACCTGTGCTTACAATATTAAGTGCAGTTGTATTACCGTTTGTTAAA
>RFVC01000292.1 GCA_009922595.1 Gammaproteobacteria bacterium
TTATCGCAAACTCTTACGCCTTGCTGCTCTGCTGGTAGAGCCAGGAGGCTTTCTTTTTGCAGCCTCATGCTCACATAACGTTGATGAAAAGGCATTCAGTGAGCAAGTACGTCATGGGTTAGCCGATGCAGGACGCAACGGCCGCCTACTGCGCACCGGAGGCGCTGCACCCGACCATCCAATTCACCCTTTTCTGGCTGAAAGTGCCTATCTTTGCAGTGAACTACTGCAGCTTGATTGATACCCGAACTGTTGCGCAAGCGTAAAAATCTGCCTAGCGTTTATTCCAGCAGAAGCAGAAATAGGGTTTTGCGCCATGCACGATATTGTTATTCGCAATGGAACTATCATCGATGGAACCGGTGCCCAGAGCTATGTCGGTGATATTGCTATCAGCGGTGATAAGATAGCCCAGGTTGGAGGAGAAATCGGACCTGGAAAGCGAGAAATAGATGCAACTGGAAAACTAGTGACACCTGGTTTCGTTGATGTGCATACACACTATGACGGCCAAGCCACATGGGACCCTATGCTGACGCCCTCTTCTTGGCATGGCGTTACCACAATTCTATTTGGCAATTGTGGCGTTGGCTTTGCACCCTGCCGCCCCGAAGACCATGAAGCTTTGATCGACCTTATGGAAGGTGTCGAGGACATTCCTGGCATTGTACTATCCGAAGGACTTAAATGGGATTGGGAAAGTTTTCCCGAGTATCTAGATGCACTTGAGAAACAGGAGCGTGTAATAGATATCGGCGCTCAGATGCCCCATCATCCTTTGCGGGTTTACGTTATGGGGGAGCGTGCGATTAATTTTGAAGATGCAACGGCAGATGATATTGCCGAAATGCGAAAACTCACGGAAGAAGCCTTGCAAGCTGGAGCCTTCGGCTTCACCACTTCGCGAACCGAGTCCCACAGAACTACAAAAGGCGAACGAGTTCCAGGCCGATATGCTGCTGCCGATGAGCTCATAGGCATTGGTGAAGCATTCAAGAGCGTAGATCACGGTGCATATGGCATGCTGAATGATTTTGAGGACGAAGAAGC
>RFVC01000293.1 GCA_009922595.1 Gammaproteobacteria bacterium
AGCTGATCTGGCAAGTTTGCAGATGCAAGCAGACCAGTATGCAAATTCAGCCACTGTCGCCCGACAAATGCTGAATAAAGCTGTTCAGCATGAAGCCGAACTGGCCTTGCAGTTAAAAACAGCAGAACAACAGAAACAGTCCGCAGACGGACAACTTGCTGACTGGCAAAGCAGATTGGCACAGACTAACCGCAGACTAAAGGAAATGAAAGAGCGCAAGCAATCGGCACTTATTGAAAAGGCACAGCTTGAAAGACAGCCAGAAGCGATCGAAGGCAAACAGCAGGAGCTAATGGACAGGCTGGTGACAGCAGAAGCCGAACGTCTGACAAGAAGCGATTGTCTACGTGAAGCAGAAAATGCGCTGAGGCAGGCGGACACTTTGCTGCGCGAAGCAGAAAAGGAATTGAGCCACAAGCGTGAGGCCCTGATTCGCAGTGAAGCTTTGTGTGAACGCTATCAGTCAGAACAGGACAGTCTTATTGAGCGGATCAAGGATAAGCTGGATTGCACACCAGAGCGGCTGGCAGAGCTTGCCCAGCTTCGCCCCTCTGAACAGCTTCCTGAAAGCCTTGAAAAACTGGAATTGACCGTAAATCGCCTGCTGAATGAACGGGATCAAATTGGTCCTGTCAATTTACGTGCTGAAGTGGAAATGGAAGAAATTGATAAACGTGTCACCACATTGCGCGAAGAACATGAAGATCTGATTGAGGCTATTGCAAAGCTGCGCAGTGCGATTTCTTCACTTAACCGCGAAGGTCGATCGCGGCTGATGGAGAGTTTTTCAGCTGTTAACAAGCATTTCACTCAACTATTCACAACTCTTTTTGGTGGCGGTCATGCTGAATTACAGCTGGTAAATTCAGATGACCCCCTTCAGGCTGGTATTGAGATTCTAGCCAGCCCACCTGGAAAAAAGATGCAGGCTCTATCGCTGCTATCAGGCGGGGAGCAGGCCCTGACCGCACTTGCGATCATTTTTGCTGTCTTCCTGACAAACCCAGCCCCAATATGCGTACTTGATGAGGTTGACGCCCCGCTTGATGA
>RFVC01000294.1 GCA_009922595.1 Gammaproteobacteria bacterium
AATATCCACTCCTTGCACCGGTTCATCCAGTACCAGCAACTCAGGATCCTGAATCAGTGAACGTGCCAGTAATACCCGCTGCAGTTCGCCACCGGAAAGAGAGTGCAGTTGCGAATGCAGGAGGTGCGAGGCTTTCACTTCTTTTAATACCTGTTCGATCAATTCCACTTTGGCGCGTACAGCCAGGTGCAAAAACTTTTGCACGGAAATAGGCATGCTGTTATCCACATGCAAACGTTGTGGCATGTAGCCGACGCGCAGATTTTTGCGCAAGCTGACTTTACCTGTGCTGGGCGCGAGCAGACCCAGTACAATTTTTACCAGTGTGGTTTTACCGGCACCATTGGGCCCGATCAAGGTGACGATCTGTTTTTCATCAATTTGCAGGTTGATGTCATGCAGTATCTGACGACCATCGATGGACATCGAAATATCCTGCGCCTGTAAAAGTGTGTTATCTGCTGCCAAAATAAATCCTGCAATTGAGTGATGACTTGCTTCGGCAAAGCGGGAACAGTGTTATTGTTCGAGTTGAACCCAGGTTTGCGCACAAGGCGAGGTAATATATCATAGCGGGCTTAGCAGAATCAGCTCCGACAGGAATCAGGCTTTGTCCCGCAAGCACTTAATCAGCCTCTTTATTTTTTTGCAGTTCTTTGTTGCCAGTCTGGCCGGTGCCCAGGTTATGGGGGGCACTAAAGTCAGCGCCAGCATAAAACCCCTGCAGTTAATCGCAGCGGCCATTACCGCAGGTGCAGCAGTTAGTGAGCCGGGGCTGATCATTGGGCCTGCGCAGGATCCGCATCATCCATTTTTACGACCCTCTGAAAGAACGACGCTTGCTGACGCGGAAATATTGCTTTGGGTTGGTCCACAGCTGGAAGAAGCCCTGAGTGAATCGATAGCGACAGCAGCGGCAAGTGTCATAAATACCTATGCCTTGATTCAGGAAAACGGCCTGACAGTTAGCGGAGCTATTGATCCGCATGTCTGGTTATCCACCCAAAATGCCCGACTGATCGCTGCAGCCCTGACCCGTGAGTTAGCAGA
>RFVC01000295.1 GCA_009922595.1 Gammaproteobacteria bacterium
GCATACTCTTCCATGCTGACTTCCTGAAGCTTAAATTTCCATTGCTTCAAGTGCCATTGCTGAAGCTGAGCGGTAATCGATGCCGCGAGCAGTTGCGGCTTTTCGCAGGAGAACTGGCCCTGTTTCATGCCGGCTCGGATGGCATCCACTAAAAGGCTGTCAAATCGCAACTCAAGATCCAGTGCCTGTTGTTGCTGCTCCCGATCAAGCCCTTTCAGTTCCATATAACAAAAGTAGTACCAGGGATTCAGAATCTGAATCATGAACACCTCACCGCAAATGATTGCGCGCAGACGAGCGATCGGATCAAGGTCCTCATTGACCAGCTCGCCGATAACCTGATCGATGTAGGTGCGCAACACCCCTTCAATGACCGAAGCTAACTCATTTTTGCTGCCGATATAGGCGTACAGCCCTCCCATGCTGATCCCTGTTTCCCGACTGAGATCTCGCAAACTCATTGCCTGAAAACCTTTCGAATTCGCCAGCCTGAACGTAGCTTCAAAGATCTTTTGCAAATTGGCAACCGCGACTTTAGGGCTCTTGATTTGCATCTTTTCCTGATGCATCGAAAACACAGACGCCCAGAAAGCTTCACCCTCGAGGGTCCATGCTCTTTTGAATGCAGCCATGGTGGTTTCCTGCGGCCAGTCTGCCATCGTTACTCCGTCTTCGATTTTCTACAGGCGGCCGCGATCAGGTTCATCGGATCGGCCCTGAAGCCTGAAAGCTGATCTGAGAAATCGACCGAGCCGTCATACAAATCATTACCCACAAAGACTGCATCACTCATAACCAGTAGGACACCACGGCGCTGCATCCTGCAATCCCGCACAGAATAAGGGAAGCGGTCCTCAGTCGCTGATGGGAAATCAGGCGCAAGGTTTTCATGGCGACCCAGTAACCGAGCAAGGTTGCCGGAATTAAAGGCAATGAAATCTGGATGTGCGGCCAAGCGAAGCGACCAACGGTTGATAGCATCGCCAGCGACATCAGACAGCTGACGATGAAAAAAGCCGCGAGGTTCGCCCGGATGAAGTCATTTTCTTC
>RFVC01000296.1 GCA_009922595.1 Gammaproteobacteria bacterium
AAGACCGGCAGCATCATTTGCATATCTTGAATGAAACTGATGGTCACGGTGCAAGAATTGATCAGGCCGTCAGATGGTGCGCGCGGGTAGTGAATGTCAGCTGTCATTTCGCAGCAGCGCTCACCAGCTGAGTGTTACTAATCCCGCCATCGTGGCTCTGGCATTGGGCCTTGCTCTGGCGATGCAAAAAATGCATTGATGCCGGTTAAAGATTGCCCTGTTCTGCATCGCTCGCAATGTTAGAACGGCGGTGTCTCGATTCCTCCGTATGAGACTTCGAATAACCCTCTCGCCAGTCCCCGGGCGAGAGGGTTTTTTCGCGACCGTCTCATGCCTTTGGCATAAGATCTGGTGCTGAGATCCTGATATGCCGTCTTCACGCTGGTTATGGGCGTTTCTTTGCGGTAGTTGATGTATCGGTGATCCGGTTCTGTAGATAATATTCAAATGAAAAAAAGTCTGTATGTAGTCATTCCTGTTCTGGCGGCGATTGCCGGCTATCTTGCCATGCAGATACCGTCTTCAACCAAAGCCGGTCGCCAGATCATGGCGGACATCGTGCTTGTCAATAAATGCGAGGTGCCTGATCGCTACTTTGCTGTTCAGCAGCTTTCGAGTGGGCGCCGCTTTCGGTTTTCCGGCAAGCAGCTGCAGGTGAAGGTCGAGGAGGGCGAGGCCATGAAGCTTGTGTTGGATTCACGCTATGATGAGGTGGAATATAATGGCGTGACGTTCCGTGTGGCCGCTTTTCAGAGGGTAATAGCTGACTGTTCCGCGGGTGAACGGCAGCATGGGATCACCGATGGCCTGCGGGGTACCTTTGGCGGCTGAGGCATGTCACCGGATCTGCAAGCGCATGATGCCAGGACTGTTACATCACTGCCGGCTTCCTGATGACAGGACGCCGGGTGAAACAGGCGCTGGGAGTAAAGGAGGGCAGGCTGGCTCCCCGGGACAGGGTTCGATGCCTATCCGTGGCACCATCCAGTGACTGAATCCAGCTATATCAACAGGTTAGCAAACCGCCCCTACAGGTCAACTGTCAAAAC
>RFVC01000297.1 GCA_009922595.1 Gammaproteobacteria bacterium
GGCGCAATCCGATGGAATTCTGGCACAACACAGAAACACCAGTTTTTGCAGCGCATCCGTCCGCAGCGCTTGTTTAATGCTGAACGCTGACGTTATAGTAATTCGTCGCCGTATTCAGGCAAGTTGCAGTCGTTGTCATCACAGGAGAAATTATGTCGGACGCAGTCAGCCCTCAAAACGCACCTTACGCAGTCGAATGCGAGGCAGGTAAAACCTACTTTTGGTGCGCCTGCGGTAAAAGTGCCAATCAGCCTTTCTGTGATGGATCTCATAAGGGGACTGAGTTCACGCCAGTCGCTTTCAAGGCAGAAGAGTCGAAGAAAATGTACTTCTGTGGCTGCAAGAAAACAGAGAACACGCCGCTCTGTGACGGCTCTCATAACCGGTAGCCCGGTGCGGAGTTCGCATTCTTCTCTTTTAGCGTTCGTTCATCGGCTCATCGGTATAAACCTTGCAGGTATTTGGCTTGAGTCGATGACATATGGCCAAAGCCTGAGACGCCTTCCAGTGTGAGCAGCATTCGGCTTGGCCAGACCGTCATCAGGTTTCGATGACTGTTTTGGAGTGAATGCTATGTTGAATTGGTCTGCTTACCCGATTATCCGGATTCTGATCTCTGCTTGCTGTTTTTCAGTCCTCTTGGGTTGCTCCAGGGAGTTGAGCCCGGATGACACCGCGGCTATGCAGTTGCAAAAAGCCGAATCAATGATTGATGCTTTCTATTCATTTGAGGCAGAGCGGCTGCGGCCTATTCTGAACACAGCGGGAGACGCACAGGCCAAACTGCTGGACTATCAGGGTTGGGCAGAAGGCGGCAATTACCTTGTGATGAAGCGTGCCCCTTGCTCGCCCGTGGCGAGCAATAAGATCGATTGTGCCATTACCGTACAGGACGATCCGGTCCTGGCTCTCGAGACAGGGTTTAATGTGACAGACACCTTCCATCTGTCATTTGAAGGCGAAAATATTGTCGATGTGCAGACGAGTTCGAACGACCAGCCAATCTACTACGAAGCCCGGCAATGGGTTGAGGAAAACATGCCGGAAGT
>RFVC01000298.1 GCA_009922595.1 Gammaproteobacteria bacterium
GGCATGCTCAGCCGGCACAAAACATCCGGTATAGGCGAGTAAAACGATGATGGCAGTCTGACGCATATAAGTTGATTTACCGCCCATATTAGGGCCTGTGATGATCAACATTTTAGTGTCCGGGTTTAGTGTTAGGTCATTGGCAACAAAAGCTTCATCCATGACCTGTTCGACAACAGGGTGCCGACCTTGCTTGATATGAATACCTGCTTCGGCACTCAATTCAGGGCAGTTTAAGTTCAGGCTTTGCGCGCGTTCAGCAAAATTGGTCAATACGTCCAGTTCAGCCAGGCAGTAGGCATTTTCCTGCAGGGCTTTAAGCTGGAGAGCCAGTTTATCCAGCAATTCTTCGTATAATTGTTTCTCTCTTGCCAGCGATTTACTTTTAGCACTGAGTACCTTGTCTTCGAACTCCTTTAGTTGTGGCGTAATAAAGCGCTCGGCATTTTTCAGGGTCTGGCGCCGTATATACTCAGCCGGTGCCTGTTCAGATTGTAAGCGGCTGATTTCAATGTAGTAGCCGTGCACACGGTTGTAGCCCACTTTGAGCGTACTGATACCCGTGCGGGATTTTTCCTCCTGTTCGAGTTTTGTCAGGAAGTCACCTGCTGTGCTGCTCAGGTTTCTTAATTCATCCAGTTCACTGTCGTAACCGGGGGCAATAACGCCACCTTCGCGGATGACTACTGGTGGATTTTCTTCAATGGCCGACTCCAGCTCTTTAAGTAATTCCGGTTGCTCACTAATACCGTGAGACAGGGTCTGCAGCTGAGGTGAATCAATGCTTTTTAAAATAGCCTGTAACTCAGGAAGCAGGGTAAAGGCTTCACGCATTTTGACCAGGTCACGGGGGCGGGCAGAGCGTAATCCAATTCGGGCGACAATACGTTCCAGATCGCCCACCTGCGCCAGTAACGCTTGAATAATTTCGTAATGATAGTTATTGATCAGACTGCTGATGGCTTGCTGACGTAACTGCAATTGCTGGATGTCACGAATAGGGCGGTGCAGCCAGCGCTTGAGCAAGCGTGACCCCATACTGGTAGAAC
>RFVC01000299.1 GCA_009922595.1 Gammaproteobacteria bacterium
GCGCCCCTGGTAAAAGGTGAGGGAAG
Source organism: Gammaproteobacteria bacterium (assembly GCA_009922595.1). Lineage (GTDB taxonomy): Bacteria > Pseudomonadota > Gammaproteobacteria > Pseudomonadales > Pseudohongiellaceae > Eutrophocola. Next base: position 27 of record RFVC01000299.1, read on the forward strand.
TGCCCATCACCATGATGGCATCAACATTCTGCTCAACCAGCTTTTGTGCCAGGGCAGGAATATCGCCGATAACGGCATCGTAGCCCTCAGGGGTCATGGTTTGCAGGTCAAGGTTCTCTACCACGTAGTCAATCCTGTCGCCGTACATGCGAACGGCCTCTTCCGGCACGTCACGGTCTATCACTGGAAAGATCATGCCAAGTCGGGGGTTGTCATTGGCAAGTAAAAGTTTGGGACTGGCAGAGGCGAGTCCGCAGGCAATACTGCTGGCCATCAGTTTTCTACGGGAAATATTCATAAGCGACATGTGTTCAATAGATTTTAATTATTCTGTTTGGAATCATGCTAACGAATCGGGCTCATTCCTTCAATTATCCAAAGCAGATGTGCTTTAATACATTGAAAATAAAGAATTTCTCAGGGAAATAATCATCCATGAAACACCTTCCGCACAAAGGACAGCTCCTTGTGTCGATCTTTATTCTTTTTGCCTGTAGCGAGCAGAGCACGGAAGTCGAATTGTCAGCTTCTGAAGTCGCTCCTGATGACCAGCAAAACGTTTTATCTGATTCATCGCAGCAAGCACCATCCAGAATGCCGTTTTCGGTATTCCCAGCCCAGCAAAGAGAATTGGCTTCTGCTGAAGTCCTGGCACGAGGTGAAACGGTTTATGAAAGTCTTTGCCGTGCCTGCCATGGTCGTGATCTGCGCGGCGGTGACCAGGGCGGACCCAACCTGCTGCGTTCCCAGGTAGTGCTCAACGACCAGCACGGTGAATTGATTGGCGAAGTCATCCAGAACGGCCGCAGCAACCCGGGTATGCCGCCTATGCCGCGACTGCAGGTTTCACCCGAAGACCGTGTTGCCGTTGCGGAGTTTATTCACAGCGTCTGGGCGAACCAGTCAGGGCAGGGTGGCCCACCCCCAGGGGAGGAAGTGGAACTGGATATCCTCGTGGGCGATGCACAGGCCGGTGAAGTGTTCTTCAACGAGCACTGCACGGGCT
>RFVC01000300.1 GCA_009922595.1 Gammaproteobacteria bacterium
TCGGTAAAACGCTATTTGGGTCGGTATTCCGGCGTCTCCCAGTCTTTGGTCCGTCACCCGGGCCCACCGCAATCGATGAAGGAGCCGCCGCAATGTTGCTGCATCGTGGGCAGGCTGCTCCAGCCCCACTAATGCAGCTTAAAATTAGCTGCGTATAATCAAAGGGTTGTCTGCAACACAAAAGTCAGACGTAACTATTTCTACAGCGAGGGTTACGGACATGTCTGTGAAATCAACGACAAGCTGGATTTTTTCGCTCGGTCTGGGCCTGCTGATCGCCTCTGGCGTAGCTCGCTATGTCGCGGCACAGCCCGAGGGCGAGGAGGTGGGGGGCCTACCTGTCTGGTTGCTTACCGTTGCCACACAGTGCTCCCCGCCGGGCACACCGATTACTGATGCCAACTTCAAGGATGCTATTGATGACTGGGCGAAAAATGGCAATGCCTCTGAGTTTGGCGACATCACCCAGTGGTGTACGGGTGACGTCACAGATATGCAGGAAGCTTTTAAATGGTATGCCAGCTTCAACGCAGACATCGGCGCCTGGGATACCAGCAAGGTCACGAACATGCTCGGGATGTTCTCCGAAACGACCAGCTTTAATCAGGATATTGGCAACTGGGACACCAGCAACGTGACAAACATGAGTTTCATGTTTTTCGGTGCCTATAATTTCAACCAAAACATCGGTGCCTGGAATACAGGGAAAGTCACTGACATGAGCTACATGTTTTCCGGCGCAAAAATTTTTAATGGAGATATTGGTGCCTGGAACGTGGGGAGTGTGACGAGCATGCGCTTGATGTTTTATGACGCTTTTGACTTTAATCAGGATATTGGTGCTTGGAATACCGGCAACGTGTTGGATATGAGCCGCATGTTTGAGCGAGCAAACTATTTCAACCAAGACATTGGCGGATGGAATACAGGGAAGGTGGAAGACATGTCCAACATGTTTAAAGAGGCCTTTTTCTTTAACCAGGACCTTTCAAATTGGGACGGTTCAAGGCTGCAGGCATG